>JBODRP010000028.1:0-32044 GCA_050633005.1 Trichormus sp.
CTGACGCACCATACCCAAGCATCAATTTTGGATAATTTATTTTTTGGTGTTCCCTTAGTAGCGTAAAAAATCAGACACCTATATTTACAGAAGTATTTGCCCAACTGTGTAAAACTAGTTGGTGAACTTCTCGCCAGGGAAGATTGTATTTACGGGCTAATTCTGCACAATCTTCGTATTCTGGCTGGATATTGACAATATGTTTATCTCCTGATTGTCTTTGCCATGCCACCTTGATTCGCACTGTGCCGTATTTAGTTTCTACTGTTTGAATTTCTCGTTCTAAGATGGCGCGTTGTTGGGTAGTGCGACGGATGCCTAAAGTAGTAGTTTCTCGGAATAAAACAGCTTCACAATTGAGTAAATTTTCTGGATGGCAAATCACAGTTAGTAAAATCCCTGGACGGGATTTTTTCATGCCTATGGGTTGGGTGAAAACATCCACTGCACCAGCCGCAAACAAAGCTTCAAATACATAACCTATAGCTTGAGGATTTAAATCATCAATTTGAGTTTCTAGTACAGAAATAGTTTCTAGGTTTGGTGTAGTTTCCCCAGAATCCATGAAATTGGTTTGTAAACTAGCACTTTCACCCAGCCATAGGCGTAGTATATTGGGAATAGGGAGATTAATTGTACCAGATCCTAATCCGATTTGTTTAATGGTCATGGGTGGTGGTGCGCCAAATTCTCTGACTAAGGTAGTAGCGATCGCAGCTCCTGTTGGTGTCACTAGTTCCCGATCAATACCATTACTATAAACCGGACAACTCCGCATTTCCCATAACTTCAAAACTGCGGGTACTGGTACTGCCATTTGTCCATGTGCTGCCCGTACAGTACCCCCCCCCGTAGGAAATGGGGAACAATACACTAAAGGGAATCCTGCCGCATCGCTAGTTATATCTAACCAATCTAATCCCAAACAAGTACCCACAATATCTACAATTGCATCCACCGCACCCACTTCATGAAAATGCACTTTTTCAGGAGCAATCCCATGTACTGCCCCTTCAGCTACCGCTAATTGGCGAAATACAGCCAAACTCCAAGCCTCAGCCCGTGATGGCAACCCTGCCTTCAGAATCATCTTCTCAATTTCTGGCAGATGACGACCATGATGATGTTCATGGTGATGGTGATGGTGGTCATGGTGATGCTCAACTAAATCCACATGAACTTTAGTAGCCTGCTGACCATTTTTTTGTACGAGTTCTGCTCTTAACTTATATTCCTGCGAAATACCCAAATTATCAAGTTTTTCGGTTAAATAGTCCAGGGGAACACCCAGACTCACCAAAGCCCCCAAACACATATCACCAGAAATACCAGCCGGACATTGAAAATAAGCAATTTTGTTCATAATTCAAGTTAATGGTTATTGGGCATAGGGAATGGGGCATGGGGCATTGGGCATGGGGCATTGGGGTAAATATTGCGCCCTTGTCTCCCCCTGCTCCCCCTGCTCCCCCTGCTCCCCCTGCTCCCCCTGCTTCCCCTGCTCCCCCTGCTTCCCCTGCTCCCCTGCTCCCTTAGAGTCCCCAGTCCCCTAATAAATATATGAAGCAATTGCTTGTGTATGTAAATATGTGCAACGCTTAATTTGAAAGAACCTAATGGCGAGAGTGTATCCCTACCTAAATAGAGATATCACTGATAAGGGCATAAATTCTATTATCCATGCCCGATGACGGCAGTCCGCTCAAGTCGGGAAACCCGCCCACGCGGCTGCCTCCCCGATGCCCGATGCTCCATACTTAACCCCAAAATCACATCTTATGACAAAAATTATCCCTGTCCATCCTGAGAATCCCCAAAGTCGCAGAATAGAGGAAATAAGGTCGGCTCTTTCTAGTGGCGCAGTTATGCTATATCCCACTGATACAGTTTATGCGATCGGTTGTGATTTAAATGTCAAATCTGCGGTGGAAAAAGTCCGACAAATTAAGCAGCTAGCAAATGATAAACCACTGACTTTTTTATGTCCTTCACTGTCCAATGTGACTACTTATGCTTTTGTGAGTGACACAGCTTACCGGATTATGAAGCGACTCATACCAGGAAGTTATACATTTTTGCTGCCTGCTACTAAATTAGTACCAAAACTAGTACAAAGTCCTAAGCGCAAAAGTACTGGCATTCGCGTACCAAATCATACCGTATGTTTAGCATTATTAGAAGCTCTAGGAAACCCGATTATTTCCACTTCGGCACATTTACCACCCGATGAAATGGATAATGGCAAATTTACCCTCAATTCAGAATTAAGATTGTCACGCGTGGAGTTATTTGATCGTTTGGATAAATTAGTAGATGTCATTGTAGATACCGAGCAAGAACCAACATATGAAGTATCTACCATCGTAGATTTAACAGGAGATGAACCCATGATTACCAGACGGGGATTAGGTTGGGAAGCAGTAGCTGCATGGGTTTGACTATTAAACTTCACAGCCTTCCGCAAGCATTTCGGAATTATGTCCAAAACATACTCCAGTTTCCCTATTGTCATAATTTACAAGGATTGGGAGGGGATAAAACAGAATGGCAGTGATGGAGACATATTAAGCTTTTTAGCTATTTTAAGGGCAAAGCAAATATGCTTGTGTTAACCTCGATTCGGTTGCTTGTGAAAAAAGCGACACACTACCTTATCTGTAACTTTTTTCCATCGCCTACAGTCATATATATGAACAGTGCTTGCAACAGGTTTTGATGGGTTGACCTACTCAAGCTTGACTTCAGGTACTGTTTGTGCATTGCCTTTCAGGTGCAACACCACACCCAGGAATAGTCATGAAACTAAATCTTGCAAATCTACCAACCTCTACATCTACTTTTGTCAACGAAGTTGTGACTGAGGACTTCTTCCCTACAAATGCTTTGATGCAACTGCTATGTCAGGAAATGCAAGCTCAAGTCAAAGCAACGCCAAGGTGTGTAGAATCTATAGTGCAGCGCATTATCAAGGAAGTGGAGCGCATTTGTGATAAGAGTTCTCGCATTCAAACTTCTGGTCAAGTGAAGTCTTGGCAAATTACCTTATCTCGTCACCGCCTGCAAAAATGCCTACATTATTATAAACTAGGTTCGAGAAGGGGACGAGTAGAATTACATAGTAGTTTGGGGGCGATGGTTTACCGTCATGTCACCATAGCAGGTTCAGAATTGGGTTTTGATGGTCGTTACAGTCTAATTGAAGATTTTCTCCAGGCATTTTATATTGAAGCCATTAAAGCTTTTCGTCGGGAAAACGAATTACCGGAAGATTATACCCCACGCACTCAATTGCAGTTAGCTGAGTACATGGCTTTTACTGAACAGTACGCCAAACGCCGCATTAATTTACCTGGTGGTAACAATCAACAACTAATTATTTTACGCGCCCAAGGTTTTGCCCGTCGTCAGCCCCAAGAAACAGCTGTAGATATTGAAATGGCCGTAGAATCTGCCAAAGGTGAGGAAGCAGAATCTTACCAAAGGAACTCGGCGGTACAACAAATTAGAGCGCAAATGATTGCTCAAGCTAATTTTGACCCTTCAGAGGAATCAGAACGCGATCGCATTATCTCAGAATTAGTACAATATTTAGAGTCTCAAGGACAATCTGACTGTGTAGATTACCTGACTTTAAAGCTACAAGACCTACCTGCACCAGAAATTGACCAAATTCTCGGTCTGACTAGTCGTCAGCGTGATTATCTGCAACAACGCTTCAAATATCATGTGCAGAAGTTTGCCAAGCAACATCATTGGCAATTAGTACATCAATGGTTAGGTGCAGGTTTAGAGCAGAAATTAGGATTATCTGCCCAACAGTGGGAAACTTTGGTTAGTGCTATATCTCCCCAACAACAACAACTATTAGAATTAAAAATTGCTAAACATAGTGATCAAGCGATCGCTAAAACTCTAAAATGTACCCCTAAGCAACTACAAAAGCGTTGGACACAACTACTAGATATGGCTTGGGCTATCCGCAATGGTCATCATGAAATCCAAATCAGCTAAATTTTATACCAATTTTGGATTTTAGATTTTGGATTGAAAGCCTAGATTTATAGGCTATTCCAGCAAATACAAATGATACCACCTATCCCAATTCGGTATTAAATCAGTTGTTTTCAAATCTAGACAACATCCCCTTATTTATTTTTGTTACTAGCAAAATTATTAAGGCAACGTCATCAAAAGTTCCCTAAACAACCTGTGTAGGTGGCTCAACAAAAATCTCTATTTTCTTTGTTGCTTGCAACTGCTTCAAGGCAAGAGTTGCAGCATCCAAATCATAAGGAAAAGGTTTACAACGAGTAATATAATCTCTTGCTTGAGTAGGTCGATGACGCAGTACAGCATTCACTACTAAACAGGGTTGTGAACTTAAATTAATTGCACCGTGCAGCACCCCAGGAGGAATAGTCACCACCACAGGATGATCTTCACTTAAAGGAATATATTGATATTGCCTATTAATTAAAGTTACAAGTACAATCTGTCCTTTAACTACCAGTAATTGGTCAGTTTGGGATTTATGAACAAACAAATCATCTATTGTATGTGGCGCGATTTGTGCCAGCATAGTTTCATGACTGGCTTGAGGAGTAAAGAACTCAACCATTCCCCCCTTGATTGACTCTAACTGACGAATTTCAATTTTCCTAATAGCCATAAAAAATCCTAAAATAGCATCTTTGATACATTCAATCTTAGATGCTCAAAAATAAAAAAATGTGATAAAAGTAACTAAATATAGTAGGATTACCGAACTTTACTGATCCTTTACACCAAAAGCCTAGAAGGTATAATCCAGAGGATAAGAGAAATATGACTTATACCAATTCTCTATGAAGTTGCGCCAAATATATGATGTAGAGACGTTGTATGCAACGTCTCTAAAGTACTTCATCAAGAAACGGTATGAGAGGATTCTCAAATCAAAGTCCCCTTTTTTTGTTTGTATATTGAGTTTTTGAGATTGATGTTGGGTTGCGCTATGCTTAAGCCAATCTACATCTAAGACTTACGCCGATATAGTTATAATAAATTTTATGGTTCAAATTCAGTCTGAAGTCCAACGCGCTCAAGAACTGCGCCAGTTGTTGCAACAAGCTAGCTATGCCTATTATGTCTTGGATGCACCAATCATGGAAGATGCCGTCTATGACCAGCTGTATCGAGAACTGCAACAATTAGAAATTCAATATCCAGATTTAGTATCACCGGATAGTCCGACTCAGCGCGTGGGGGAAAAGCCGGCTACGCATTTTACTTCTGTACGCCATAATATACCGCTATATAGTCTAGAAAATGCCTTTAATATAGATGAGCTGCAAGCATGGGAGCAGCGTTGGCGTAGACAAGTACCGCCAACAGACTCAGCTGAATATGTGACGGAACTAAAAATTGATGGTTCGGCTTTGGCTTTGACATATGAAAATGGCATTCTGGTTAGGGGTGCAACTAGGGGTGATGGGGAAATGGGGGAAGATATCACCCAAAATGTGCGGACTATTCGCTCAATTCCCTTACGGTTAAATTTTGATGGCTTAGAAAATATTGCCAAAATAGAGGTACGGGGTGAAGCTTTCTTACCTCTGGAAGTGTTTCAATATATCAATGAACGCCGACAAAAAGCGGGTGAACAGTTATTTGCCAATCCCCGCAACGCCGCAGCCGGAACACTCAGACAATTAGATTCTCGCATTGTGGCACGGCGACGGTTAGATTTTTTCGCCTATACTCTGCACATTCCTGGTATGGATGATGCTAGTATTGCAAATACTCAATGGGAAGCTTTGGAATTATTGCAAAGGCTGGGTTTTCGGGTGAACTCTCAGCATCGCCTTTGTCATTCTCTGGGGGAAGTGGCAGACTATTACCAATACTGGGATACGGAAAGACTTAACTTACCCTACCTGACTGATGGGGTGGTGGTCAAATTAAATTCCTATAAGTTGCAAGAACAGTTAGGTTTTACCCAAAAATTCCCTCGGTGGGCTGTGGCTTTGAAGTATCCGGCTGAGGAAGCACCCACCCGTGTAGAAAATATTGCAGTGAATGTGGGCAGAACGGGAGCTTTAACGCCTTTAGCAGAGATGCGCCCCGTGGAATTGGCGGGGACTACTGTATCAAGAGCTACTTTACATAATAGCGATCGCATTTCCCAATTAGACATCCGCATCGGCGATACTGTCATTGTCCGCAAAGCTGGGGAAATCATCCCGGAAGTGGTGCGGGTACTCAAAGAACTACGTCCCCCTGATACGCAACCTTTTATTATGCCTACCCATTGTCCAGTGTGCGGACAGCCTGTAGTTAGGGAAACTGGGGAAGCTGTAACTCGTTGTGTCAATGCTTCCTGTGCGGCAATATTAAAAGGCTCAATTGAACATTGGGTGAGTCGGGATGCTTTAGATATTAAAGGTGTGGGGGAAAAATTAGTCCATCAACTCGTAGATAAAGGGTTAGTGCATTCCGTTGCAGATTTATATGACTTGACAGCAGAGCAATTATGTAGTTTGGAAAGAATGGGACAAAAATCAGCCCAGAAATTGATAGAAGCGATCGCCCAATCTAAAAATCAGCCTTGGTCTAGAGTATTATACGGTTTAGGCATCCGTCATGTTGGCAGCGTCAACGCTCAGTTGTTAAGTGAAAAATATCCCACAGTAGAACAGTTAGCCACAGCCAAACAATCAGATATTGAAGGCATTTATGGCATAGGTGCAGAAATTGCCCAGTCTGTTTATCAATGGTTTCGCATAGATGCCAATCAAACATTAATAGAGCGTTTAAAAGTAGCAGAGTTACAATTTGTCAGCACACAAACAGCGTCAACACATAAGAATATTAATCAAAATGTAACGGGTAAAATTTTTGTAGTGACAGGAACTCTACCAACTTTAAAACGTGATGAAGCTAAAGCCTTAATTCAACAAGCTGGCGGCAAAGTAACAGATTCCGTGAGTAAAAAAACCGATTATTTAGTAGTGGGTGAAGATGCAGGCTCTAAGTTAGCTAAAGCACAATCTTTGGGAATTGTACAGTTAACAGAGGCACAATTGTTAGAAATGTTAACTAATTAGAGATAAATGTAGGTTGGGTTAAGCACAGCGCAACCCAACATGAATTTTGAAAACTCAACATGAATCAATTCAAAATTCAAAATTCAAAATTCAAAATTAAAGACAGCCACCCACAAGGGGTGGGGTTTCTACCTACCTTGGGAGACAAGGATTTTTTCGCCCACTAGGGGCGAGGTTTTTAACCTAATTTTTTCCAATAAATTTTGGTGTTGGGTTTCCTTACGTCAACCCAACCTACAATTTTTTACTACCAGGGAAGGGGGTTAGGGGGTTAGGTTTCACGTTAGTTTATGCACATAACGTGAAAAGTCAGAACAGTATTGATTTATAATTTTGAAGCGCGATCGCTCTCAATTTAAAATTAAAGTTCCCGAAAAATAATATATTAAGAATTACGAATTACGAATTACGTTAGCGGAGCGGGGCGGGAGCATCGTTACGAATTAATTTTCCTCCTTTAGATAGATTTATTTATGATTCATGTATCCAGGTTACATGAGGTACACAAGTTTGGCTAAAGTAGGACAAGACAAAGCTTTAATATCAATAAAACTTCGGAAATCCCAGTCAGGGAATCGCCATGAACTCTCGGCCATCTACCAAAAAATCTGAATCAAACTCATCTGATGAACAACAGGAAGAACAAAACGAGTTATTTCCCATTGTAGGTGTAGGTGCTTCTGCGGGAGGATTAGAAGCATTTACAGAATTACTTAAGCATTTACCTTCTGATACGGGCATGGGATTTGTTTTCATCCAACACTTGAGTCCCCATCAAGAAAGTTTGTTACCGGAAATTCTGTCTCGCACAACCTCAATGCCTGTGTTGCAAGTACAAGATGGCATGGTTGTCGAACCAAATCATGTTTATGTGATTCCCCCCAATGCCATGATGACAATTTCCCAGGGGATGCTCAAACTCAGTCAGCGTGAAAAGATTCGCGGACAAGTGATGAGCGTTGATACATTCTTGATTTCCTTAGCAGAGGATCGGGGTAGCAAAGCTATAGGGGTGGTACTATCCGGTGGTGATGCCGATGGTACAAGGGGACTAGAAATTATTAAAGGGGCTGGTGGTATTACCTTTGCTCAGTGTGAGTCATCGGCCAAAGTTACTAGTATGCCAAATACAGCTGTGGCTTCTGGCCATGTAGACTTTATCTTGACACCCCAACAAATTGCCGCAGAATTAGCAAAAATCAGCATTCATCCCTACATTAATTATCGAACGTCAGTCAAAACAGTGGATATCATACCTGAAAGTGGAGATGCCCTGACAAATATTTTTAGTCTGCTACGAACAGCTACCGGGGTTGACTTTACCCACTACAAACAAACAACCTTAAAGCGGCGCATCCTGCGGCGGATGGTTTTGTATAGGCTAGAAAGACTAGAAGACTATGTGCGTTACCTGCAAGATCATCCCGCAGAAGTCACCGCTTTATACCAAGATGTTCTCATCACTGTGACTAGCTTTTTCCGTGATCCTGAAGCCTTTGAAGCTTTAAAAACCAAAGTATTTCCAGTCATTGCTAAAGATAGAAAGCCCGATACACCCATCCGCATTTGGGTAGCGGGATGTTCTACTGGTGAAGAAGCCTACTCCATAGCCATTTGTTTGCTAGAGTTTTTAAGTAATCAAGTCATTAGTACATCCATCCAAATTTTTGCTACTGATATCAATGATGTAGCCATTGAGAAAGCTAGAACTGGTATTTACAAACCCTCTCAATTAGCAGATGTTTCACCAGAAAGACTACAGCGTTTCTTTATCCCAGTAGAGGGTGGTTATCAAATTAGTAAACCTGTGCGGGAGTTGTGTGTTTTTGCTAGACAAAACCTAATTAGTGATCCCCCATTTTCTCGACTGGATTTAATCACTTGCCGCAACGTGCTAATTTATTTGGGCAGTGCAGTACAGAAAAAATTACTGCCCATATTTCACTACGGTTTAAAGTCCAATGGCTTTTTGATGTTAGGGACTTCGGAAACAGTCGGTGAATTTACAGACCTGTTTACTTTGGTGGACAAAAAGTATAAAATCTATTGTCGTAAATTAGCTCCGGCTCGACTAGGAATTGATTTAGTCAGCAGTAACTACCCTCTACAAATTGCCAACCCTCAACCGCCATTGAATAAAGATGCCTCGGATGATTTAGAAATGCAGAAAGAGGCTGACAGGATTGTGTTGAATCAATACGCTCCAGTTGGTGTAGTGATTAACGATGATCTGGAAATTTTGCAATTTCGGGGACAAACTAGCCCTTATCTGCAACCGCCTCCAGGTAGACCGAGTTTTAATTTGCTACGAATGGCTAAAGAAGAATTACGGATAGAATTACGCACTGCCATTCATCAAGCCAAAAAACGCGGAGTAGCTGTTATCAAGGAAGGCATACAAGTTAAAGAAAATGAGCAGGTAAGGCAGGTAAGGATTAATATAGTCCCATTTAGGGTTGGTAACAGCACAGAACGCTACTTTTTAGTGATGTTTGCAGATATGCCTACCTCAGTAACCATACCCTTAGAGGCAGGTAGTAGCAATGTTAGCTCTCGCCGACGCAAAAAAACCAATAATGAAGAAGAAACTAACCAACTCAAACAGGAATTAGCCAACACTAAAGAATATCTGCAATCAATTATTGAGGAGCAACAAGCGACAAATCAAGACCTGAGAGCAGCTAACGAAGAAATTCTTTCTAGTAACGAAGAACTACAAAGTACCAACGAAGAACTAGAAACAGCCAAAGAAGAAATTCAAGCCACTAACGAAGAACTTAACACCATCAACGACGAACTACAACGGCGGAATATTGAATCAACCCAAATCACTAACGATTTACAAAATTTCTTGAGTAGTATCAATATTCCGATTTTAATGTTAGGGGGTGATTTGCGGATTCGCCGCTTTACTCCCGCAGCCGAAACCATTTTTAATTTGATTGCCAGCGATATCGGCAGACCAATTAGTGATATTAACCATAATCTGAATATTCCTGATTTAGAAGCACAAATTTTAGAAGTAATTCGCAATTTAAATTTTAAAACCCAAGAAGTTCAAGACCACCAAGGGTATTGGTATGATTTGCGAATCCGCCCCTATCGCACAATTGATAATAAAATTGATGGTGCTGTGGTGGTGTTAGTAGAAATTGATGCCCTGAAACGCAGTGCTGAGAGTCTCAAAGTCTCTAGAGATTACGCCCAAGCAATTGTCGATACCATGCGGGAATCTTTGGTGGTGCTGGATGTAAATTTACGGGTGATGAGTGCCAATCAATGTTTCTATGATACATTCCAGGTGATACCACAAGACACAGAACAACGCCTGATTTACGAAATTGGCAATGGGCAATGGGATATTCCGTTATTGCGATCGCTCCTAGAAGATATTCTCCCCCATCAAAGCCACTTTCAAGGCCTGGAAGTTGAGCATAAATTTGAGCAAATTGGTTACAAAGTCATGTGTCTCAATGCTCGCAAAATGGTCATAGAAGACGATAGAGAAATGATTCTCTTAGTCATTGAAGACATCACCCAGCAAAAACAATTAGAAGCAGAACGCACCCAACTATTAGCCCAAGAACAATCAACCCGCAATGCCGCAGAAGCCGCCAACCGTGCCAAAGATGAATTTTTATCAATTCTCTCCCACGAACTACGTAACCCCCTCAATTCTTTGTTAGGTTGGTCGCAGTTATTGCAAAAGCATGAAGTTGATCAGGCTACCCTGAACCAAGGATTGCAAGCGATTGAACGCAGCGCACAAACTCAAGCCCATCTGATTACCGATTTGCTAGACATCTCCCGCATTAGTTCCGGTAGACTCAGGCTAGACGCTGAACCAATTCAGCTTTTACCCATCATTGAATCTGCAATCGATGTTATCCGTATCTCAGCCGAAGCCAAAAACATTCAAATTATCCCCAGACTAGATCCTACACCCAGAAATATAGTAGGAGATCCAACCCGCTTACAGCAGGTGATGTGGAATTTACTTTCTAATGCCATTAAATTCACCCCCCAAGGCGGCAGAATTGAAATCACCTTAAATTACACAGATATTGAAGCGGAAATTCAAGTTATTGATACAGGTAAAGGTATCAGTGCCGAGTTTCTCCCCTACGTGTTTGAAAGATTCCGCCAAGCTGATGGCAGCAGAACCCGTTCAAATCCTGGTTTGGGGCTAGGGCTGGCTATTGTCCGCCATTTAGTCGAACTCCACGGCGGTACAATTGAAGTTACCAGCCCAGGTGAAGGGCAAGGGACAACTTTTACAATCAAGCTACCTCTGCAAATTACCCAGCCAAACACGTCTATTCGAGTAGCACAATTAGAGACGTTACAACCTACCGTTTCTCCAGATAACTTAGAAGATTTCCCATTACAGCCCCCTACTAATGACATCCCATCCCTAGAAGGTGTGCGGGTACTAATCGTAGATGACGAAGCCGATATTCGCCTATTATTTAGAATAGTGCTAGAAGATCACGGCGCACAAGTAACAGAAACTGCATCAGCAAAAGAGGCACTATCACAACTTAAAACTAACCCTGGTAGTTACGACGTACTGTTATCTGACATAGGACTGCCAGAAGAAGACGGTTATGCACTAATTCGTCAAGTCAGAAAATTAAAAGACAAAGCCACCAGACAAATTCCCGCCGCCGCCCTCACCGCCTATGCTGGACAAGCAGAGCATGAAAAAGCGGTAGCAGAAGGATTCCAAATGCACCTTGCTAAACCCGTTGAACCCCCCCAGTTGTTATCTGTAGTCGCTACTTTGGCGGGAAGGATGGGTAATTCGTAATTCGTAATTCGTAATTGGGCATTGGGCATTGGGCATTGGCGTAAAATCCCCTTCCCTTGTCTTCCTTGTCTTCCTTGTCTTCCTTGTCTCCCTGCCCCCCTGCTCCCCTGCTCCCCCTGCCCCCCTGCTCCCCCTGCTCCCCCTGCCCCCCTGCCCCCCTATACCTCCTTCATATGTCTAAAGTACAGGTTTACCCAGATATGATTCTCACCAATGGCTAATGAATAAAAGCAATTTGCTTAGTTACATTCAAAGCGTAACCAGTAAAAAATTTCACTGGGGCAACAAGATCAAAACTCCCAAAATCTACAAGGAGTCTAATTATGTCAGATACAAGCAAGCGTGGGTTCGCTTCTATGGATGAAGACAAACAACGCGAAATTGCTAGCAAGGGTGGACACGCTGCTCACGAAAAGGGAACGGCTCACGAATTTACTCCTGAAGAAGCGCGCGAAGCTGGACGCAAGGGCGGCGAAACTGTCAGTCAAGATAGGGAACATATGGCTGAAATCGGTCGAGAGGGTGGTAAACACTCTCATGGCGGTGGACGCAAGAAACAAGAGACTCAAGAAACTGAAGAGACGGAAGAAATTGAGGATAGTGGGGAAGAAAAGAAAACTCGTGGTGGTACACCAGAGCAACACGCTGAAGCAGGACGACAAAGCCACAAGAAAAGCCAGAAGAACAAATAAACTAAACCTTAAATTGTAGTGGCGTGTCAAGGCTAAAATAGTGCATTAGATGTAGGTTGGGTTGAGGAACGAAACCCAACATAAATATCGATAACTTAACATAGATGCTGGTGTTGGGTTTCCTCGCGTCAACCCAACCTACAGTTTTTCTGCAACATTTTAGGCTTGTTAGTCCACTACTTAATATTTAATTCAAGAGGATGTATTTTACTTTGTAGAAGGACTAAAGTCCTTACTACGAACTTTGAATTATTCAAGTCAAGCTACTTATTTCTTGGCAATATCTTCAAAATCTGTGACTGCACAAGCGAACTCTCGAAATGCTGTTTTAATTAAATCTTCTTTCATGTTTCGCTCTAGGGCAGAGTCACGAATTAAATCTGCTAATTCGACAAATAACAGAGAAATCATAAATCGATCTTGGCGATCAATTTGCTTCAAACAAGAGAGAATAAATTCATACAATTCTGTTTTTCTGGGTTTAGTTTCTTCTTCCCAAATTTGCAACCCAAGGCGGAAGGTTTTCAAGCGTATCTCACTAGTATTGTAAGGCGTATCTTTATAGCGAACTGATACGCGTTGGGGTATTTCCATAGGTTAAGCATATAGATTCACTGTAAAATAATTATTCAGCTTAATGATGATTGATCCGGATCGATATTTAACGTGAGTTCGACGAACAAAAAAACCCCTCTCCAAACCTCTCCCCTGCAAGGAGAGAGGCTTTAAAACCCCATTTCTTGTTGATATGTTAGCTCTTTACTCCCCTCTCCGCGTCGGAGAGGGGCTGGGGGAGAGGTGAAAAAAGACTTGTCTAACTCACGTTCAGTTATCAGTTATGAATTAATTGTCTAGGAATTATAAATTTGAAATTCTCTAGCCACATCTCTAGCAATACTTTGGCGCATATCCCAAGGCAGAAATACTTCTACTCTCGGTCGCCATGCTCGTAGGCGCATAATAACATTATGATCGCCATGTCGATACTGTACACGGTAATAAGCATCTTCAGGGGAACGATTAGCAATAATTTGTAATAATGTCTGCTGTTGTTCTAAATTAGCTGAATATTTTTTGATGAGATTTTGAGCTTGGGAATAGGCGATCGCTTTAAATGTATCATGGCGAAAGGTGCGGCGAATATAGCGATCGTGATAATCTCGGTCAAAGCGTAACAGCATTAATTTTGCTGGTAAATAGAAATCAAATCCCCAAGCTAAAGACATTTGCATTTCAATTTCTTCTGGGGTGGGTAAGTTGCGCTGATGGTAGCGTTTTAATAAGTTCTTAGGGATGTCTCGGTGTGTCCATTCAATGGGGGTAATATCTTCAATTCTATCTAGGCGGAAATTATACCACTCCGTCTTGAAATCAGGACTTTGCCCAAAAGCGCACAGATAAACGGCACGCTGAACATAATAAATACAGACTGGATAAACTGTACAGAGCAAAGTTTTTCTCAACCTCGCACTGTTGTAAGTGATTTGAATGGGCGGGACTGGTGTTTTCCCCCATAGTCTTTGTAATTCATGTTGCCAATTTTCTACCTCGTCTGTAGCTGTCACCACAAAATCTAGTTTGAAGAAAAACCGCCGCACACCAGAGATTTCTTGAGAAAGATTTTGCGCGATCGCTACTAAATCCTCTTGATTGATAAAATTTAACTCATGGGCATAGAGTTTAGTAGTCATGGGGCGCGCAGGGAAATATTTCACCCGGTAATATTTCTGTTGGTATTTCTCCAACCAACCCAACTCCGCCAAGATATCTAAATCAGCTTGGAGACTGCGACGTGTCACCCCAAACAATCTTTGTTGTAAAAATTTCTCTAAATCTGGGATGGGCGTATGTGCTTGTACGGATGCTAGCCATTGCGATCGCTCCAATCCAGTTTTACTATCAAATAACCATTCTGCCGTAGTTTTAGCACAGGGGCAGCTAGGGTGATGCAGTGGGGGAATCGCTTCTCCTTTGGGGTGGCTGAGAGTAAAAAAAGTATCTCGCCACTGAGCAAAACTAAAACCATCATCTAATAGTATACGGTCTTGCGGATCACCGTACAGAGAGCGCAACCACACCCACAAACGCACAGCACGCGGTAAATTTTGTTTCAGCGAACCCCGCGCCAACCATTGTAATAATTCAACTTGTGGGACATCAGCAAAAATTTGTTCAGACACTTTCTTTAGGGAATTGGGCATTGGGCATTGGGCATTGGGCATGGGGCATGAGGAATTGGGCATTGGGCATTAGGGTTAAAATCTATTTCTCCCCTGCTCCCTGCCCCCCTGCCTCCTACTGCTCTCTAGCATACGACACTCTGGAAGATGCCACTTCCAGTAGGGTGTATGATGTATCAATCACAGGAAAAACAATGACCATCAGACAAAAAGATACAAACCCATAAATTTTATTAATGGTGAGTTCTATGAATTGAAAAACCCCTCTCCAAACCTCTCCCCTGCAAGGAGAGAGGCTTAAAAACTTTAATTTTTCGTTCCGCTTACAAGATATTTCAGCCCCTCTCCGCGTCGGAGAGGGGTTGGGGAGAGGTTCATCAAGTTCACATTGTTTAATGGTGATTGTTATTTTTGAAGTGTTAATTTAGAGTTTTGAATTTGGAGCAAATTAACGTGAGTACATACAAAATCGAGTTAAAAGACGGAATTTTACGCATCGGCTTTGGTGAACCTGCCCAAAATGACCAAATAGTCCGCGATGCAGCCGCAAGATTAGAAGAAATGGCGACATCAGGGGAATTAGCTGGTGGGCAATTACTGAAGATTAACGGGCCGATATCTATACCTGTAGCGTTTGTTTTGGCACATAAATTAGCTCATATCTACGGTGCGGTAGCTTTCTATGATCCCAAATTAGCTAAATACGTGGTTTCAATTACACATAACCCTGCGTATAAATTGGGAGACTTAATTGATTAAAGTTTATTAGGAAATCAGCCATCAGGCGCAATCCATAATTAATGCTTTGTAACTAATTAAATAATGAATACTTACTACATCAAGTTACAGGGTGATATCCTCAAGGTAGGATTTGGTAGTACGCTAGCTACAGGCGATCGCATCGTCCGTGATGTAGCCGCTAAGTTAGATGAGATGACAGCTACAGGGGAATTACCGGGTGGTAATCTCATCAAAATCAATGGACGAGTTTCAGTATTAGTTAGTCAAGTATTAGCGGATAAGTTAGGGAAATTGTATCAGGCGATCGCCCTATTAGATCCCAAAATCGGCGCACCAGGAATAGATAGATATGTCGTCACCATTAGCAGACATCCCCAATATCAAGTCGGGGATATTTTGGATGTGGTGCGAGAGTCGCAGGCGCAAAGTAACCTCAAAGTTGTGTTGTGTGGCTTTGCGAATACTGGAAAGACTTGCTTTCGGGAGGGATTAAAACAAGCACTATTGCAGATACCCGACGCACCAGAATCATACTTTATTTCCGGCTGTCCCGATGGCGATGGTTCATGGTACAGCGAAACCGCCAGACGTGATCCTGATTTAGCCGCCGAGTTGAAAGCACGATACAAAGCAGGATTTAGTCCAGAGTTCGCCAAACTGAAGGCGCAGGAAGTTAGAGGTGTGAATACTCCCATATTCGTCTTTGATATTGGGGGAAGAATCTCCGACGCGAACCGCTTGATTATGAAAGAGGCTACCCATGCGGTGATTTTAGTGAAAGATGAGTCTGAGATTGAGCCTTGGATGAAGTTTTGTGACGAGTTGAAGTTAGAAGTTATTGCGATCGTTTTTAGCGATTATTTTGGGAATAATGACGTTATTAAGTCAGAATTGCCGATTTTATGCGGTACAGTTCATAGATTACAACGAGGTGAGGATGTGTCATCACGGAAAACAGTGCAGGCTTTGGCGCGGTTGTTGGTAGAGATGAGTAAAGAAGAATAGAGACAGCAAACTCTACAATACCAATGTTTATTTAACCTTATAATTGCTGAAACTGGCTCGATAACCAAGCAGCTACTTGAGATTGATTCATTTTCCAGCCATACATCCGTCGGTAACGGGTTTGAGTTTCACTCATTGTCTAACCCTTCTGCCAGTAAGCTATATCTGACTTTTCACGTTATGTGGAAAAGTTTACGTGAAACCTAACCCCCTAACCCCCTTCCCTAGTAGGGAAGGGGGAAATTTCAAAGCCTCTCTCCTTGTAGGGGAGAGGTTTGGAGAGGGGTTTTCCAGATCCCGTGAAAAGTCAGAAGCTATCTCTCTTTTAACTCACATTCCGAGTTTTTTACTCGGTACTTTGACATCTGAAGTCAAATGTTCGAGTTCGGAAGGCGAAGTTTCAGGTTTTGAGGTCGAAATGTCGAGTTCAGAGACTCAACGTTGCTGTTCTGAAAATGAAACTTCGTGTTCGGAAAGTGAAGTTTCAAACTTTTTGCTCGGATGTTGCTGTTCTGAGGTCGGAAATTTGTGTTCGACAGTTTAAATGTTGTGAACCACAGCTGATTGATTCGTAAAGAGGCTTAAAGTGTCATAACGACAACTTTAATATTTCTAATCACAGATTCAAGATTGACTAACAACGGTGCAATACCGTGCGCTGCTATTCAATATTGCATCTAAAATCTTTGCATTTTGAGAAAATCAGCAAAATTTTACAGTAAACTTGTATAAAATCTCCGTATTAATCCTTAGTGACGCAATTATGCCGCCAGACTATTCCGGTGAAAATTTGCGAGGTCGTTCATTTAAAGGTCAAGACTTGACTGGGGCTAATTTTAGTAAAGCAGATATTCGAGGGGCTAATTTTAGCAAGGCTATTCTCAAAGGGGCTAATTTCACAGGTGCGAAAGCTGGACTACAGAAACGTTGGACTGTTGGTTTGCTTATAGCCTCGTGGCTGCTGTCAGCAATATCAGGTTTTTTCTCGATTTTTCTGGGCGCATCAGTAGCATATTTTCTTAGCAGCGATCTAACTGAAGCCTTTATTGCAGGAATAGTCAGCTTGATTATTATTATAGTTTTTTGTATTGTGACTTTTCGTAAAGGTTTAACAACAGGTTTTGGGGTCTTATTCTTCGCCTTAGCCGTAGCCGGAACCGTAAGCGCAGCCTTAGCCGTAGCCGTAGCCGGAGTCTTTGCCGGAGCCGGAGCCGGAGCCGTAGCCGGAGTCTTAGCCTTCGCCTTCGCTGAAGCCGTAGCCTTTGCCGTAGCCTTCGCCTTTGCTGGAGCCGTAGCCGGAGCCGGAGCCTTTGCCGGAGCCTTTGCCGTAGCCTTTGCCGTAGCCGTAGCCTTACCCTTAGCCAGAGTCTTTGCCGTAGTCTTCGCCGTAGTCTTCGCCGGAGCATTAGCCGGAGCCGTAGCCTTAGCCTTCACATTATTTAGTGCTTATGTTGGCTGGCGTAGTTTAAATGGAAATGAAAAAGATGCTTGGATTCGATCATTCGCCGTTACATTTGCAGCAACAGGCGGTACAAGTTTCTTTGGTGCTGATTTAACTGATGCTGACTTTACTGGTGCAACTCTCAAAAACACAAATTTCAGAACAGCAAATCTCACCCGCACTCGTTTTCGTGATGCAAAAAAACTTGACCTTGCCAGAGTAGGCGATTCAATATTAGCTAAACGAGATATTCTCAATTTGCTAGTTAGTTGTAATGGTAGAAATAAAAAATATCCTGGTGCAAATCTCAAAGGCGCAAACCTGATAGGTGCAGACTTAAAAGAAGCTAATCTTAAAGACACTGATATTACTGAATCCACCTTTGCAGGAGCTTGTTTAGAGTGGGCAAATCTAACTCTAGCTCAAGCTGTAGGTACTGATTTCACTCGCGCTCAAATGACTGGTGCTTGTGTTGAAGCTTGGAATATTGAAAGCACAACTAAATTAAATGATGTTGATTGTCGCTTTATCTATCTGCTAGAAAATTCTCATCCTGGAACTGATGATAGGGAACGCCGTCCCAGTAGTGGCGACTTTCAACCAGGAGAATTTACCAAACTATTTGAAGAAGTATTAAACACTGTCGATTTAATTTTCCGCAACGGTATCGACTGGAAAGCTTTTGTTACTTCCTTCAAAAAAGTGCAAGCAGAAAATGAAGACACAGATTTATCTATCCAGAGTATTGCTAACAAAGGTGATGGCGTAGTTGTCGTTAAAGTTAACGTGCCTGATGGAACTGATAAAGAGAAGATTCATACTGACTTTATGCAAAATTATCAGTTAGCATTGCAAGCAGTGGAGGAAAAATATAAAGCACAACTGCAAGCTAAAGATGATGTAATAGAGTCATATCGCCAACACAATGCAAATATGTTCAATATTGCTGAAACATTAGCAAATAAGCCAATTAATGTTCAAGTTATTAATGAAGTAGAAGCTAAAAACATGACTAACAGTAATGATTACAGCCGTAAATTTGAAAATAGCGGTACTTTAAATAATAGTGGTCAAATTAATTTAGGTGAAATTAGCGGTACGGTGACAAATACTATTAATGAGTTACCATCTGCCTCTGAAACTGAGCAGCCAGGAATTAAGGAATTATTGACGCAATTAAAAGCGGCGATTGAAGCGGAAAAAGATTTATCTGAAGAAGATAAGGCGGAAGCTTTAGAACAAGTGCAAGCCTTAGCGGAAGCGGGTAAAAATCCCCAAGCTGAACCGCAGCAGAAGGGGGCGAAAACTGCGATGAAGATTTTAAAAGGGACAATTACTGGTTTACCTGCGACGGCTACATTAGTTGAGGCTGTTAGTAAATTGTTGCCGTTAATTTCTAAGTTTTTGGGTTTGGGTTGAGTTATTTTGAGGACTAAAGTCCTCACTACAAACTTAAAACAATATGCCAGTTGTGTAAGTCTTATATTTTAGGACTTACGCAAGTGTCACAATTGGTGGTTGGTGCGTGACGCTATAAGTCTCATAACTACGTTCAAGTCTTCTCGCTGCGTCACACACCCTACAGAAAAAATATGCCAGTTGTGTAAGTCTTATATTTAACGCGATGTGCAACTTTTTTTCAAACCTAACCCCCAACCCCTTCCCTACAAGGGAAGGGGAGCAAGAATCAAAGTAGAGACGTTGTATACAACGTCTCTACAGTTGCTCGGAACGTCAAGCTTTTTACTCAAAGCTTCGTCTTCAGAACTCGGAACGCCGAGCTTTTTACTTGAAACTTCAGCTTCAGAACTCGGAACGCCGAGCTTTTTACTCGAAACTTCAGCTTCAGAACTCGGAACGTCGAGCAATTTACTTCAACATCCGAGTTCTGAACCTCACACTTTGCCTTTACCAGTGCAATTGTCGAGTAAATTTCTACAACGCTGCTGCTTCAGGCTTGGCTTTCCGAGATTTACGCGCAAACCTTTGTCCCATCTCCCCAACTACAGCGTCTAATCCTCCCGTTTGTCCACTGACTTTAGCATAGTTATATACCTGCAACGCAGCTGCATAAGCTTCACTACCCACCGCCAGAGATGTATCATCAACCAATTCTTGCAACTGAGTCAACGCCAGCAACACTGGATACAAAGCTTCAAATAATTGCACATCCTTTCGCATTTCTTCCAAATCAAAAGAACGTGGTAAAAACTCTGGGTTTTGTGTCGCTACCTCTAATGCTTTGCTCACAAAAGCGCGGCTCTTATCTCCCATCTTGGGTAAAGCTTTGCGCTCTTCATTACTCAAATCAACTAAAAATGGTAGCTTTTCTTTAATTGTAGCGATTGCTTGCAATAAAGCATCCTTATCTGTTGCACTCAGCGTTGCACTTACAGGGCTTCTGGCCATAGACTTGAATCTCCAGTATGGTTTTCTGATTTAGAGTTCCCATATATACCAGCCAAATCCATAAGTATAAACACAGTTTTAATCACATCAAAGCTGTATTGCAGCGTCAACATTAAAGATATTTGAGCATTATCAATGATGAATCTACCATTAATAGCATCGCCAATAAAGTAAAGCGATCGCACTTCCCACACCTCCAAATTCCCAACCTCAAGAGCGATCGCACATCCCCAAATCCCCATATATCCTAAGCAGAAATAACATTTACACCATATTGGCTAAACTGAGCATCTCTGCTAATAATTATCAAATTTTCGCTCATAGCCTGAGCAATTAACATTCTATCAAAAGGGTCGTTATGATAATTTGGCAAACTTCCAGCCTTCAACCCATGTTCAATACTAATCAAAAGTGGTTCAAAGCAGTTAACAGAAATTGCTTCTGCAAGATTATCTGGTGCTGATAACTTGCCAGTTGCTTTTTTAATGGAAATTTCCCAAGCACTAACCGCACTAACAAAAATTTTATTTTCTGGATTGGAAATAATCTCTCTTGCTTCTCTAGACAGTTTGAGATCATTATTTAACCACCATAACAATGTATGTGTATCTAATAAATAATTCATTCTTCACCCATAAAAGCATTAATGATTTCATTGGGTGTCACATCAAAATCATCAGACATTTTTACCTTTCCCTCCCAAAAACCTGGAGTTCTGGGAGTAACAACAGGAGAATAACGAACCAATTTGACTAAAGGTTTACCAGCTTGACTAATAATTACTTCCTCACCCTGTAAAGCATATTCGATTAATTGAGGAAGATTATTTTCCGCTTCTTCAAGATTTGCTAATTTCATTGTATTTACTGAAAAATTAAGGCTACTATTAACTAGTATAGGATATGTAATCCTAGAAATTAATGAAGTTGAGCGATCGCACTTCGCACACCCTTAAATTCCCATCTAACCAATCACGTTAGAATAAAACTGCATCTCATATAGCAGAGGTAACGCTATGAACATCGAACAAACAGTTTTAGAAACCTTGCGAGAACTACCCACAGATAAACAACAAGAGGTTTTAGATTTTATCCAATTTCTTAAATATAAATTATCGCTTCAAAACCCATTACATATATCTGATAAACAAGGAGACATCAGAGAAGATAAAGAAATTAATGACTTCTGGTCAGCTTTACAAAACTTTAGACAAAGAGTTGATTTAGAAAGTATTGACGATGATACATTTGAGAATTTACGAGATAAATCACCGGGCAGAGAAATCAATTTATGAGTCTAAAATACTTACTAGATACTAACATTTTATCAGAGGCTAAACGACCTCAGCCGAGTGAAGCAGTTATGGCAAAGCTAAGGCTGTATAATCAAGAAATATCGACAGCTACCCTAGTTATCCATGAGATGCTATATGGCTGTTTACGTCTGCCTATTTCTAAAAAACGTCAAGATATAGAAGATTATATAAATAGTGTAATTTTAGCACAAATACCTTTATTTAATTATGATATAAAATCTGCACAATATCACGCTCAAGAAAGAGCTAGATTATCAAAGATTGGTAAAATCCCTGGATTCATTGATGGTCAAATTGCTAGTATTGCAGTCACCAATAGCTTAATTTTAGTAACTAATAATGTCGCAGATTTTCAGGATTTTAATGGTATAGACATAGAAAATTGGTTCATTAATTAATGTATTTACTAACAAATTAAGCGATCGCAGTTACTCCACACCCCCAAATTTCCAGCACATCGAAACAGCAATTATCACTAGAAATTACCTAATGGTAGCTATATTTGCCCTTCATTAGAATTTTTTAAGCATGGAAGCTGAGTAATTATGGTTATAATTTAACTATGATTTTTCTATGAAAGTAGAAAAAAAATATTTTACAGGGGAATCATCGACCGAGTATTACGAGTTTTATCTTCCACCCCTGAATAAATATCAATTAGCCATGCAACTAACTTATCGTGCTGGTAGGTATGAACTGAACCCTACAGATGTTAAGCCTACTGAAAGCTACAGCATAGGTATGTATCGCGGTGTGAAAATTCAGATTCCCACACCTGCGATAAGACAACAGACTCGTTCTTCCCGCCAACTGAAATATCGCGGTGCGGCATATAGCAGCTAAGGGATTTCCAACTAAAAAATATCCCATTACTATGTAAGCAGGGGAGCAGGGAGCAGGGGGCAGGGGAGCAGGGGGCAGGGGAGATACAGAAAATGTGAACAGAGGAAATTGGATAATTTATTTTCTGGAAGTGCCTAAGAGGGTGTTTGAACAGTCGAAAAGTATACTAGAAACCCCTCTCCATAGAGCGAAGCTCTTCTCGTAGAGTACCTCTCCCCGAAAGGTCGATGTGCTTTGAAACCCCCATTCCCTTGTAGGGAAGGGGGGCTAGGGGGGTTAGGTTTTTAAGATTTTGGTGTTAGGAATGATACTTTTCAAACACCCTCTAAGATACAGCTACAGTCCCCTTGAGAGCAAAAATCTTTTCAATTATATCTTCTACAACCTTATCAGGTGTTGAAGCTCCAGAAGTGACTCCCACAACAATTTCGCCATCTGGTAGCCAGTTTTCTGAAATTACCAAATCGCCAGTTAATTGTCGATGTTCAATTGCTGTTCTAGACTTAATTCGCTGCACACTATCAATATGATAGGAAGGTAAATTACGTTCTTGAGCAATTTGTTGTAATTGAGTGGTATTGGATGAATTAAACCCACCAATTACCACCATTAAATCTAAGTTGTGTTGCACTAATTCCAACATGGCATCTTGCCGTTCTTGGGTAGCGTCACAAATGGTATTGAAGCTTTGAAAATGTTGATTCAATTCAGTCGGGCCATATTTCTGCATCATGGTACGCTCAAACAGTTTACCAATTTGCTCGGTTTCGCCTTTGAGCATGGTGGTTTGATTAGCGATGCCTACCCGTTCTAAATCTTGATCAGGATCAAAGCCCGCAGAACAAGCCTTGGCGAATTTTTGTAAAAACTCCTGGCGATCGCCTCCATGTAAAATGTAGTCAGCTACATATTGGGCTTCTTTTAAATTCAACACAATTAAATACTTACCAGCAAAGGAACTAGTAGCTACGGTTTCCTCATGCTTGTATTTTCCATGAATAATGGAAGTAAAATCACCTTTTTTGTGCTTTTCTACAGTATTCCAGACTTTAGATACCCAAGGGCAAGTAGTATCAACGATTTTACAGCCTTTATCGTTGAGTAGCTGCATTTCTTGGACACTCGCCCCAAAAGCAGGTAAAATCACCACATCTTCATTACCCACAACCGAGAAATCTTTTTTAGCTCCATCAACGGGGATAAATCCCACCTGCATTTCCTGCATTCGCTGATTTACAGAAGGATTGTGGATAATTTCATTAGTAATCCAGATGCGTTCCGTGGGGAAATGCTTGCGGGTTTCGTAAGCCATAGCCACAGCCCTTTCCACACCCCAACAAAACCCAAAAGCTTGCGCCAAGCGGATAGTAACATCACCGCGTTTGAGGACGTAATTGCGATCGCGGATTTCTTGAATTAAGTTACTTTGATACTCAGATTGTAATTGAGTAGCCACTTCCGCTTGATGACCAAACCCCTTACGGTTGTAATTCTCAGAATGTTGCAGGGAACGTTTAAAAGCTTTTGTATCCATATCTTTTATTTTTTAGTATCTCCTCTTTTTGATTTTCTCGTGCCATGACACATTGAGAAAGTAAAAAGTCAAAAATTAAAGGGCGTATCAATTCAAAATTCAAAATTCAAAATTCAAAATTAAAGAATATTAGGGCATTGGGCATTGGGCATTGTATTTTTCTCCCCCTGCTCCCCCTGCTCCCCTGCTCCCCTGCCCCCTGCTCCCCTGCCCCCTGCTCCCCTGCCCCCTGCCCCCTGCCCCCATCCCATCCTCACTCCCCATTCCCCAGCCCCTTTTGATAAATCTGCAAGGCTGTACGCCAAACTAGATAACCGGCAGGATTGAGATGTAAGCCATCGGTAGTTAATTCGGGACGCATATTTCCTTGCTGGTTGGCAAATAAGGAATATAAGTCTAGATATTCCACCCGTTCTTTGACTGCTATGGTTTTTAACTGCTGGTTTAATTGCTGAATGCGACTATTGGGAATACTCAATAACTTCTCTCGTCCTTCCCAGGTAGCGGCTTCTGCCCCATGAGGCAAAATTGATTGGATAAAGATTTTCGCTTTGGGATGGGTTTTCTTGAGATAAATCATCATTTGGCGTTGGTTATCTAAAATTACCTGATCATTTACACCCCGAATCAGATCATTAATGCCAATCATCACAAAAATTGTTTCTGGTTGGGTTTGGTCAAATAAATTTAATCTTTTCAATAATCCATTGCTGGTTTCGCCGGAAATTGCTTGATTGAGCCAATTTCTATCTTTAGGTAATAATTCCACAGGAAACCACAGAGTTAGAGAATCCCCTGCTAAAATGCTTAATTTTTTCGGACGCTGTTCAGCCGTTACTTGGGCTTCTTGCTTGAGGATATCTACCCACTGTTCATAACTGAGTTGATGGCGGGGGCCTAACTCTGGGGTAGCAGACGGGGCTTGATTGCCTGGAACTGGGGAAGATACATTACCGGAAGAAGCGGTCAACCCCTGCTGTCGCCAAATCAGCAGAATGACCGCCAACATCAGGATGCCGTTGGTTGCCAGTAAGAAAAAAGCCCAGATAGGAAAGTGTTTTGCAGTGGTGGACACGACTAGCGAAATTTTCCAATGATTTGACTCAGATTTTAAATCGCTAGTAAGATAATCGCACTATATTTCCGCAATTATTCGGAGAGATTAATGCGATCGCTAAATTCTGAGTTATAAGCTTCCTCGCCGTGTTCGTGAATATCTAACCCCTGGTCTTCGGCTATTTCCTTGACTCGTAGCCCCACAGTAGCATCAATAATTTTGAGAATTAGCCAAGTTCCAGCGGCCGCAATTACATAAGCAATAATAATTGCTGCTAGTTCTACCCCTAATTCCCCAAAGTTACCCCGCAGTAAACCGTCTTTACCGTTGGCATTCACTTCCACCGTAGCAAAGAAGGCTGTTAAAATTGCCCCGACTGTGCCACCAACACCATGTACAGGGTAGGTGTCTAAGGCATCGTCAACATTCAGCTTGTGTTTGAAACTTACTGCATAGAAACACACGAAAGAGGTGATAAAACCAATCAAAATTGCCGATAAAGGGATGACAAAGCCAGCAGATGGGGTGATACCTACTAAACCAGCAACCGCCCCTGTAGCTGCACCCACAGCCGTTGGTTTACCCCGTAAAGTTGCTTCCAAAATTAACCACATCAAAGCCCCGGCAGCTGCTGAGGTATTCGTAGCTACAAAGGCAGTAGTAGCAACATTTGTAACCAAGTTACCAGAAGTACCGCTAGCTAGAGATAAAGCACTGCCAGCGTTAAAACCAAACCAACCAAACCAAAGTAAACCCGCACCCAACAAAATCAATGGCACACTGTGGGGAGGGCTGAGGCGGTCGGGGTGGGTTTTGCGAGGCCCCAAGACAATGGCGGCCACCAAGGCAGAAACACCAGAACTAATATGAACTACTGTACCGCCAGCAAAGTCCAGCGCACCCAAACCACCATATAAACTCAAGAAACCACCTTTAGCCCAGACCATATGCGCTAAGGGCGTGTAAATTAAGGTTGACCACAACAGGACAAACAGACAATAGGCGCGAAAACTCATCCGTTCGGCGATCGCACCAGAAATCAAAGCTGGGGTGATAATAGCAAACATGGCTTGATAAATCATGTATGCTTGGTGGGGAATCGTCGGCGCGTAGGAAACTACATCTACCGGGGCTGAACCTTGCAGATAGTTAGTTGTTTCTAAGCCCACACCGTTTAAACCCAACCACTGTAAGCCACCGATAAACGGCAACCCCGGGGCGAACGACAAACTATAACCCCATAACACCCAGGTAACACCCACAATAGCCATCAATACAAAGCTCATCATCAATGTATTGAGGATATTCCGCGATCGCACAAACCCACCGTAAAAAAATGCTAATCCTGGTGTCATCAACAACACCAATCCAGAACAAATCAGCATAAATGCGGTGTCTCCAGTATCAGCAGGCGGAGTATTAACTGGAGTTTGAGCCAAGGCACTCCCCATCCAAGGACTTGCAAGCATCAGTAGGGTAAAAAACCCAATCACTAAAAATTTCTTGATCACGTCTTTTTCCCTGAACAGCAGCTACTTTGTATACTTAATGACATTTGATTACTTTTTCCAGAGAATTTTTGTCTTGCAAGTTACTGCCATTGAGTTTTCGGGAAATTTTAAGAAAAAAATCAGTAAATAGTTCGTAATTCGTAATTAATAATATAAGTAGAAAGACTTCAAACAACCACTTAGGATTTAGTCCTTATTTGAGAACTTTAGTTCTCACTACAAACCTTTTTTACCCTGTTGTATTTAAGTACCTGAATTTATCGCTACTAGTATCCGAATAATCACTAATTCATGATTTTTGCTTAGTCATTAATATTACCAACCTTTAACTTGACTGCTCAGTTAATTACGTTAGCGTAGCGGGACGTTAGTCCATTACGAATTGCTAATTACGAATTATTTGACTTCCCCTCCCCTTATATAGATAAAAATTTGTATTCTAAAGTTAATAGGTCTTAATAGTTCTTAGAGAAACTGGTGCAAGAAGATTTTAGATTAATTGTTGATTTGGTGGCTGTTTTAGGCGTTGCAGCTTGTGGCGGTTTATTAGCCGCTATGCTAAGACAACCTGTGCTGCTGGGCTATCTCATCGGTGGGATGGTTGTGGGGCCGGCTGGGTTGGGGGTGATTAAAGAAGTTGTGCAGGTGGAAACCCTGGCACAATTTGGCGTGGCTTTCTTATTATTTGCCTTGGGTGTGGAGTTTTCCTTTGCAGAACTTAAAAAAGTGAAAGCGATCGCTCTTGGTGGTGGGGGGCTACAAATCGCCTTGACTATCCTGATTACAGTTTTGCTGTGTGGTTTAACAGGCGCATGGGGAAGTTTACCCGCTAAGGGTGTGTTCTTAGGGTCAATTCTGTCTCTGTCTTCTACGGCGGTGGTGCTGAAATGCTTGATGGAGCGCAACGAAACCGAAACTCCCCACGGTCAGGTAATGCTGGGGATTTTGGTAGTCCAAGACTTAGCTTTGGGTTTGATGCTGGCGGTATTACCTGCACTCCATGAACCGGGGGAAGCCATTGGTATTGCTGTGATCACAGCCTTGGTGCGGATTGGTTTATTTGCGGCTGGGGCGGTAGTGGCAGGAATTTGGCTGATTCCGCCTCTCCTGAGATTGTTAGCCCGTACTGAAAGCCGAGAGCTATTTCTATTAGGTGTAGTGGCGTTGTGCTTGGGGATTGCCCTGCTGACGGAATATTTAGGACTCTCTATTGAGATGGGGGCGTTTGTCGCCGGGTTAATGATTTCTGAGGTGGAGTACGCCGACCAAACTCTAACCTATGTAGAACCACTGCGGGATATTTTTGCGAGTTTGTTCTTCGCTGCCATTGGGATGTTAATTGATCCGGTGTTTTTGTGGAACAACCTAGAATTAATTTTAGGGTTAGTGGCTTTAGTATTCGTCGGCAAGTTTTTAATTATCACTCCCTTAGTAAAACTGTTCCGCTACCCTTTAAAAACAGCCTTAATTGCTGGGTTAGGACTGGCGCAAATTGGGGAATTTTCCTTTGTGTTAGCCAGTGAAGGGCAAGCCTTGGGGTTAGTATCTCGGCGGATATATTTACTGATTTTAGGAACTACCGCCGTGACACTGATGCTCACTCCCTTTGTGTTGCGGTTAGTCCCCTTCTTATTTAATTTGATGGAATCAATGCCTTGGCTACAACCATATTTAGATGACAGTCAAGCCAAAGATGTTTCCGAAGAACTACCTTTTAAAGATCATATAGTAGTGTGTGGCTACGGGCGAGTCGGGCGGAATTTAGTCAGGTTGTTACAGCAACACGATCTCCCTGTAGTCGTAATTGACCAATCTGAAAGCAGAATCCAGCAGTTACGGGAAGCAAAAATACCTTACGTCTACGGTAATTGTGTCAGTTTACACGTTTTAGAGACAGCCGGAGTCAATCATGCTAAAGGAATGGCGATCGCACTTCCTGACCCCATGAGTATCCGTGTTTGTCTTAAACGCGCTTTAGAATTGTGTCCTGAATTAGATTTAGTTGTCAGGGCTACCCAAGATAAAAATATTGAGTTGCTGTATCAATTAGGGGCGAGGGAAGTAGTTCAACCGGAATTTGAAGCTAGTATTGAAATGGCCACTTACCTGTTAACAGGCTTAGGCTTGACCCCTGGTGTCTTACAGCAGGAAATGCAGCAAATCCGCAGCGATCATTACTTAGATTTTCGCCCAGAACGCAGTGCTGATGAAGTTTCTCGCCATTTAGAGCAAATAACTCAAGATTTAAATCGGCGTTGGTATCCTCTCCCATCCAACTCACCCTTAATCGGTATGAGTTTAGGGGAAGCGGATATGCGTTATTTAACGGGTGTAAGTTTAATGGCCATTCGTCGCGCCAACGGCGAAGAAATAGACTATCCCAACCAACACACCAGATTAGAACAAGGCGATCGCTTATTAGTCGTGGGAGCATCAGAAGAACTAGCCGCCCTAGCCGAATTAGCTCAAGGTAAAATAGCTGTTCCGGGAGAAAACATCGCCTGTCAATGGATTCAAATTGATGATCATGCCCCAATTTTAGGCAAAACCATCGCAGATTTAATGGGAAATTCCCAATTTGGCGTAAAAATCCCAGCCATACGCCGGGACGGTAAATTTATGCGTTCTCCTGATCAAAATATAGATTTGCGAACCAGTGACCAAGTACTGCTGTGCGGCAACTTGAGCAGTTTAAATCAACTGCAACAGTTGTTTATGGATGTTAGGGGTGTAGGGGTGTAGGGGTGTAGGGGTGTAGGGGTGTAGGGGTGTAGGGGTTTTCAATACCTGTTCCCCCAACCTGTTATGGTCAATTCAAGGGTTTAAGACCCCTACGTCTACAGGTAGTATCAGTTGAGTTGGGGTTTGTCTTGAGAAATCCCAGACTCTAACTGTGTTTAATTTTGAATTTTGAATTTTGAATTTTGAATTGTTATCTATTCTCTATCGCTGGCTTTCATGTAAGCGATCGCTGCTTTCCAAATAGTAATTTGTTGACTATTTTCATCCATAATACAAATACAATTGGGGTCTTGCCATAAGATTCTCCCCGTGAGTAAATCACCTGTAAGGAGCTTGAATTGTACTGTTCCGGTTTGTTTAATCAGGGTTTGCACTTGGCGAATGCTAGGCAGTGAAGTATCAAAATCGGTGATAGTCATCTTTGTAATAATGGAATAATTGAGGGACTAGGGACTGGGGACTCCAAGGGAGCAGGGGAGCAGGGGAGCAGGGGAGCAGGGGGCAGAGGGAGTAAAACTCTTTAATTTTGAATTTTGAATTTTGAATTTTTCTGCCCCATCCCCAATACCTAATCATTGATAATTCATCATCAGGAAAATGGCAATCGAATTTACTAAGTATCACGGTTTAGGCAACGACTTTATTTTGATTGATAATCGCGCGTCCAGCTTGCCTGTATTGACTCCTGAGCAGGCTGTGAAATTATGCGATCGCCATTTTGGTATCGGTGCTGACGGTGTTATTTTTGCCTTACCTGGGGAAAATGGCACAGATTATACTATGCGGATTTTTAATTCCGATGGCTCAGAACCAGAAATGTGTGGTAATGGGATTCGCTGTTTGGCAGGATTTTTGGCAGACTTAGAAGGCTTATCCCGCAAGCAAGACACCTATCGTATTCAAACCTTAGCAGGTGTGATTACACCCCAACTCATGCCCGATGGTCAAGTGAGGGTAGATATGGGTGTACCACGATTGCTGGCTGATCAAATACCTACTACCTTGGGTGCGGCTGATGCTAAAGTCATTAACCAACCCCTAGAAGTAGAGGGTAAAACTTGGGATGTCACCTGTGTAAGTATGGGTAATCCTCACTGTATTACCTTTGTAGATGATGTGGCTACAATTCCCTTAGAAAGTATTGGCCCGAAATTTGAACATCACCCAGTCTTTCCCCAACGCACCAATACGGAATTTATCGAAGTAGTCAGTCGTGATTACTTAAAAATGCGCGTCTGGGAAAGAGGCGCAGGAATTACCCTAGCTTGCGGCACTGGTGCGTGTGCTTCCTTGGTGGCTGGTGTCTTAACTGACAAATGCGATCGCGCCGCTACTGTAGAATTACCTGGTGGTTGTCTACACATTGAATGGTCAGAACTAGATCAACGGCTGTACATGACAGGCCCGGCTGAGAGGGTATTCACAGGTAAAGTCTAATCTAGGGATTGGGGTATGGGGCATGGGGCATGGGGCATTGTAGTAAGTTTACCGCTATGCCCCAGCAACCAAAACACAATTTTGATCACACACAATTTTAAATCTGTCAATTAAAAGCTATTCTTCTTGATATCAAACATAATCCAAAAAATCAGCAATCAAAATTCAATATTTTTTGGTAATTCGTCAAGTCGCTTCGCTCCAATTCAAAATTCAAAATTCAAAATTCAAAATTAAAGACAATTAGTGGGAGCTTGGACTCACCACTAATTAAAGACCACCAAATCAGAGATTGTGGTGGGGGCTTTGACTCGAAGGATTAATTAATTCAAAATTATTATTCTTCTTCATTTTGCATTTTGAATTTTGCATTTTGAATTTAAAAAAGGTCAACTTGGAGAGAAAAAATAGCTAATACAGAATTTAACTTAGTACAACTTTTTGAGTTTATTGGAAAAAGCTAGGTTCAAAACCTTGCCCCTGGTGGGCGTTCGCGTTAGCGTCTCGTCAGAGAAAAAATCCTTATCTCATAAGGTAGGTAGAAACCCCACCTATGAGTGGGTGGCTGTCTTTAATTTTGAATTTTGAATTTTGAATTTTGAATTGATTCATAAATCATCTCTCAGATTGTGCTGAAGTATATTCAAGTAAATGCCGATAAAGAAGTTGTACAGGGTGCAATTGGACTATAAAGCTTAATGGGATGAGTAGCAAAATTTTTGTTAATCATCCATTGATTATTATAAGTAACAACTTTAATATTATTTTGTTTAAGAATTAGAAATAATTTTATTTTTTTGGAGAATTTATATGCCAATTGAAACAATACCTGGAACTTCATTACAGTACTATTTAGTGCCATTTGATGTTGTTGGTAATGAGCGCGATGAACCTCAAGGAAAAATGAGCCAAAAGATATTAGATATCTTGTCTTGTGAGGCAATTACAGATGTTTTTATATTTAGTCATGGTTGGATGAGTGATGTTACCGGAGCAAAACGCCAGTATAGCAAATGGATAGGTGCAATGTATAGCAATTTGCATGATATTAACCAAATTAAACAATTACGTCCAGAATTTCGTCCACTTTTAATTGGTTTATATTGGCCGAGTTTGCCTTGGGGTAATGAAGAACTGACGAGTTCTGTGTCTTTTGATTCAACCTCTGCTTCTTCATTAGAGAGCTTGATTGAGCAGTATGCTGAAAGGATTGCTGACACAGATACTTCTCGACAGGCACTC
>JBODRP010000029.1:0-31912 GCA_050633005.1 Trichormus sp.
AATAGTGACCCTTGGCAAGTTATGGTATCTTGACCGCATGGTGTGGCTCTACACCGAGATGAAAGACATAAATCCAGAGTATCGAAGTTGGCTATATTAATCACGTATAGGATTTATTTTCACATCCTCACCACCCTAAAAGTAGGGTGATTCCCAAACCGATGCTCCCGCACCGCTTCGCTCAAACGATTTAGGTTTCTGTTTCATAGCAACTGCCAACCATATTTGTGTAACTGAATTGCAATCATATTGTGCCAGTGTGACAATTTTTTGGTAAATGAGGGGTCTTGTAAATCTGATAGCCACAGAATCAAGGCATCTTCACCGTTGTCTTGATAATAATGTCGTCGCCGCCCAGCTGTTTTAAACCCAAATTTCTGGTATAAAGAGATTGCTGCTTGATTAGAAGCCCGGACTTCCAGGGTAGCTCTTTCTAAATTGCGATCGCTAGCTGTTTTCAGCAAAGCATAAATTAAAGCCTGTCCCAAGCCCTGACGATGATATTGGGGATGAACTGCCACAATTGTAATATGAGCTTCTTCTAAAATCGACCAGAAGCACCCCATACCCAGTAATTTTTTACTAGAATGGGGCGCGAATATTCCCAGTAAATCACTATTAGGACTATCTAATTCTCTTTGGTAGCCCTCCAGTGTCCAAAGTCCCCCAAAACAGGCTTGATCTAATTCTAAAATCGCGCTTAGATCCTCTGAGGTCAATGATTTCAGTTTTAAGTTAGAAGATAAAATCACTTTTATTGGGATAAGAATACAAACCCTTTGTAAACTGGGATCGGGAGACTTACTCACGCCCCTAATTTCAACAAGGACAATTTATATAAATATGGTATCGACTCACCCTGCTGGGGTTCAATCTGCTGGAGTGCAGTATTTACCTCAAAGCGACAGCGTAAATACAAATATTTCGCCCAACCAAGAACTTTTACCTTTAACTGCCACAGTTAATAGTGAAGGTCGCTTGGCCATCGGTGGGTGTGATGTCACAACCCTAGTTCAGCAGTTTGGCTCACCTTTGTATATTTTAGACGAAGAAACCCTCAGAACAGCCTGTCAGCAATATCGAGATAGCTTTCAAAAATATTATCAAGGGGCATCTCAAGTACTCTATGCTTCTAAAGCCTGGAATTGTCTGGCTGTGGATGCGATTATTGCCTCAGAAGGATTAGGCATTGATGTGGTTTCTGGCGGTGAACTTTATACCGCGCTGACTGCTGGAATAAGTCCTGAAAAAATTTACCTCCACGGTAATAATAAATCCCGTGAAGAACTGACTTTTGCCATCGAGTCTAGTGTGACAATTGTGGTCGATAACTGGTATGAATTACATACCTTGGTGGATATATTGGCAGCAATGTCTATACCACCCATTCGCATTATGTTGCGACTTACACCAGGCATTGAATGTCATACCCACGAATATATCCGTACAGGACACCTAGATAGCAAATTTGGTTTTGATCCCAACGATTTAAATGAGGTTTTTGAGTTCGTCAGCCAACAACCCAATTTAAACTGTGTGGGTTTACACGCTCATATAGGTTCACAAATTTTTGAGCGTCAACCCCATCAAGATTTAGCGGCTGTCATGGTGCAGTGGTTACGGGATGCGGGTAAATATGGTTTAAATGTCACTGAATTAAATGTAGGTGGCGGTTTGGGGATTAAATATGTAGAATCGGATGATCCACCAAGCATTGAAGAATGGGTAAAGGCAATTTGTGATATTGTCCAAGCAGCTTGTGCAGTGGAAAATATCCCTTTACCAAAATTGCTTTCTGAACCTGGGCGATCGCTAATTGCTCCAGCTTGTGTGACTGCCTACACCATTGGTTCATCTAAAACTATACCGGAAATTCGTACCTACATCGCCATAGATGGCGGTATGTCGGATAATCCCCGTCCCATTACCTACCAGTCAGTGTATCGCGCAGTCATTGCCAACAAAATGTCTGCCCCTATGACCGAAACAGTCACCATTGCTGGTAAACATTGCGAATCCGGGGATATTTTAATTAAAAATGCCCAACTACCCAAAACAGAACCGGGGGATATTCTCGTAGTTATGGCAACTGGTGCGTACAATTACAGTATGGCATCCAACTATAACCGTTTACCCAGACCGGCAGCTGTTGTGGTCGCCAATAGCGAAGCGAATCTCATTTTACAACGAGAAACTTATCAAGATTTAATTCGACAAGATTGCTTACCTGAAAGATTGAAGAATTAGTCCACAGTCAACAGTCAACAGTCAACCCTCCGGGTTCGGCCGCTTGAACTCGACGACGGAAACCGCCTTCCCTGCGGGACACTTGTCTGCGACACGCTTTGCGAACGTGAACGCGCAGCGTCTCGTAGAGAAGACTCCCACTGCCTTACACTCAAAAGTCAAATTTTTGCCTCCAATGACTATTGACTATTGACTATTGACTATTGACTAGAAGTATTAAGAGTAACCCAGAGGTCATGAACGATTGGTGGAAGCAATGGCTGGCAAACCTAGGATGGTCTCAGTCCTTGCTGTTGGGGACTCTGGATATTGTATTGGTGCTGGCACTGACTTACATGATACTAGTGATCATTAGTGAGCGTCGGACACTGTGGATGGTGCGGGGTTTTATTGTGTTAATGCTAGCTTCGGCATTAAGTGGCAGGTTGGGTCTACCACTGTTAAATTTTGTGCTAGAAAAATTGGTGATTGGCTGTGCTGTAGCAATGGCAGTTGCTCTCCAGTCAGAGTTTCGCAGGTTTCTAGAACAATTAGGACGCGGTGAATTTCGGCAATTATTTCAACCATCCAATCTAACTATTCCTAAGTCTGATAGTGTAATAGATGAAATTGTGGAAGCGGTTAAAGAACTCTCGAAAAACCGAATAGGAGCTTTACTAATTTTGGAAACAACTGGCCCTATTGATGAACGGGATTTTTCTGTCCCTGGTGTCAAGCTGAATGCGGACGTTTCTAAAGAACTGATACAGACAATTTTTCAACCCAAAACCTTGTTGCACGATGGCGCAACCTTAATCCGTGGTTCACGGATTGTATCTTCGGGTATAATTTTACCGCTTTCGGGACGTACAGCCTCACGCCAGTTGGGTACACGCCACCGGGCAGCAATGGGAATTACTGAACGCGTCGAAAATTGTATTTGTGTCGTTGTATCAGAAGAAACAGGTTCTATTTCCCTGGCAGAACGGGGAACTCTAAATAGGCCACTCACCATTAGGAAGCTCAAAGAGTCCTTAGAGGCTCGATTGTCCCCAACTGTAGACCGGGAAGCAGTTGCCCCTGGTTTGTTAAGCTTGGGTCGTCAGATTGGTAGTAAAGCACTGAAACTAGGTTCACGTTTACTTGGATTATCTTCGACCGCTTCTCAAGACAAAAAATGACAATACAACAAACTGAACTATACGAATTGCCCCTAGATTTAAAACGCGAACTATTGCCCAAACACGTTGCAGTGATTATGGATGGCAATGGCCGTTGGGCTAAACGCCAAGGTCTACCCCGGATTATGGGTCATAAACGGGGAGTTGATGCCCTCAAGGATTTGCTACGTTGTTGTAAAGATTGGGGAATTGAGGCATTAACAGCTTATGCTTTTTCCACCGAAAACTGGAAAAGACCCCAAGAAGAAGTAGATTTTTTGATGACCTTATTCCAGCGAGTGTTGCGCCAAGAGTTGCGGGAAATGGTCGAGGAAAACGTGCAAATTCAGTTTGTGGGTAACTTAGCAGCTTTGCCGCGATCGCTACAAGCAGAAATTTCTCGTTCAATGGAAGAAACCAAGCATAATCGCGCTATCCGCTTTTCTGTAGCCACTAACTACGGTGGACGACAGGAGATTATACAAGCCTGCCGCGCGATCGCCCAAAAAGTCCAGCAAGGTATCCTCCAACCTGACGACATCTCAGAAGAAGTATTTGAACGCCACCTCTACACAGCCGGAATTGCCGATCCCGATTTGCTCATCCGTACCAGTGGCGAAATGCGTCTTTCTAATTTCCTCCTCTGGCAAATGGCCTACGGAGAAATTTACATTACTGATACTCTCTGGCCAGATTTTGACCGCGCCGAATTTCACCGCGCCTTGTGCGCCTATCAACAAAGGGAGCGGCGGTTTGGGAAGGTTTAGGGATGGGGGCAGGGGGAGACAAGGGAGACAAGGGAGACAAGGGAGGGGGGAGTGTGGGGAGAGAGGGGAGTGTGGGGGGAAAGATTTGTTCTCCACCATCCCACACCAAGCACACCAAGCACACCAAGCACACCCTGCCCTGACGAGGTTTCAGCTTAACAAGCGTGCCATTCCCCAATGCCCAATGCCCAATGCCCAATGCCCGATTCCCAATTCCCAATTCCCAATTCACGGCCCAGAAAATACGGCTTGTTCAATATCTTCTCGACTGAAGGAATATTTGAAAGCGCGTTGGATATCTTGACCATTTTCCCCAGCTTGGATATATCGCACCACTATTTGCTCAATATCCAAGGACAATTCAGCCTGCCAACTCGGCCGTTGTATACGCCAGCAGTGTAGTTGTGTTTCATCTTGTTGACAACCTTGATCTTTTAACCACTGCTCAATTTCTGGCAGAGGATGACTATATAAAGGGGTATCAGGCGGTAGTGTAGACATAAAAATTCAAAACTTTTACTGAGCAGTTCAACAGGCTCACTGTATCACTTGTCGTAAAGCCTGGGGCAAGCTAGAGCATCCGACACGCTAACGCGAACGCTTAAGGCGTAGCCTCTCCGTTAGGAGAAGTATTCAAAATTGATGACTCATCAGTCCATAATACTCCCCCTGCTCCCTGCTCCCAATCCCCAGCCCTCACGTAAGAAATCCGTATAACTGTGGGTTTTGGTATCTGAGTTTGTAAAGCTTGATCACCACGAGTTAAGCCAATAGTAACTGCTAGTAGTAAACAACCTACAAAAGTTACTGCCAAAATGAATAGAGCAAAAATTTCCCCAGAGGACAGGGGGCGATCGCTCGCATCCAAGTAAGCTGATTTTGAGTAATCATAAGCAGAGGCGGTAGGATGATGTAAATCTGGTGGAGCTTGAATTACTCCAAACCGAGAATAACCAATCTTGATGTCATAATTTAAACGCCTTTCAGGATTACTCAGGGTGGCGTAGGCTTCGTTAATTTGCTGGAATTTTGGGGTAGCAACAGCAGCAGGTAATTCGGTTGTGTCGGGATGATAGCGTTTACTCAGTTCCCGATAAGCACGACGGATATCGATTACGGATGCTGAGGGATGTAGCCCTAGCAATAAGTAATAGTTGGGTTCACTGCTTTGTGGCATTCTCCCATTTTGATTCACGGCTGTTTGATTCACCTTGCTATCAAGTTTTTTCTAATATTTTAAACCTCTCGACCGTACTAAGTTACGATCAATTTCATTGACTGAGTGCATCTACAACTCCATGAATAAATCCGCAGATGTCAGCACTAAAAAATTAATCAGCCTCGCACCCGACAACTGGGTAAGATGGGTAACTCAAATGCCTGATATTATTTCTGGAGAGATTCTCAACTCTGAATTTCAGTGGATTAGCAGACAAAGTGATGTTTTAGTTCGTGTCAGCAGTCCTGAATACGGAGAATTTCTTGTCCTCAACGAATTACAATTACGTTACCAACGGCAAATGCCACGCCGAATCCGTGCTTATGCAGCACTGGCGGAAGAAAAATATAATTTACCTACGTACCCTGTATTAATTAATATTCTCAAAACGAGTAACGAAGAAATACCTACAAGTTTTACATCAAATCTAGCAGGTTTACGAGCAATCCAAGATTATCGTGTGATTAATTTGTGGGAAGTTGATGTCAATATTGCCTTGCAACAACCCTTACCCCCCTTATTACCATTTGTTCCTATTCTCAAAGGTGGTGAGGATGAGTCTGTGATTCGGGAAGCATTGCAAATTCTGCGTGCAGATGAACAGTTGAATCAATTAGAAACAGTTTTAGCTTTTTTTGCTACGTTTGTGTTAGAGAGTTCCTTAGTTCAGGAAATTATGAGGTGGGATATGACTGTACTACGTGAATCGCCCTGGTATCAAGAAATTTTGCGTGAAGGGGAAGCACGCGGGGAAGCACGCGGGGAAGCACGCGGGGAAGCACGCGGGGAAGCACGCGGGGAACGACAAGGATTGATTGCGAGTATCGAAATTAATTTAGATGTCAAATTTGGTGAGGATGGCTTGCAATTGTTGCCACAAATCAATCAAATCAGCGATACAGCAGAATTGAAGGAAATTTTACGCCAAATTATTACAGCCAACTCAATTGAAGAATTGCGTCAACTGCTGTAGCCTCATGCTATCAATAAAAATTAACTAGCAAAATCTTAACCCAATAAATTAGCACGGGGTTTAAAGGTTTCAATTTGCCGCAATTTTTCGTAAAGTTCCTTTTCTTCCTGGCTAATGTTTTTTGGGGTAACTATTTGAATTTCTACCAATTGATCACCACGTTTACCATCTTCGGTGGGATAACCTTTATTTGCCAAGCGAAATCTTTGACCAGATCGAACTCCTGGGGGAATGGACATTTTCACAGGCCCATCTAGGGTGGGTGCTTCTACTTGTCCACCTAAAACAGCTTCGGTAGGTGTTACTGGTACTTGGCAAGAGATGTTAGTACCTTCTAGTTTAAATAATGGATGTGGCTCAACGGTAATTTTTAAATAGAGATCCCCACCACCAATACCTTGATTTCGCAATCTAATGCTTTGCCCTGTCACCATAGCGGGGGGCATATTGACTTCTAGCGATCGCCCATCTTCTAATCTAATCCGTTCTGTACCACCTTGATAAGCTTTTTCTAGTGGCAGAGTTAATCTCGCTTCAATATCTCGTCGTGTGGGACGTGGTGGATTTTTGGGAACTGTATATTGAACTTTACTTTTTGGGCTACGAAATGGATCGGTGGTAGTGCTACTATTTGCACCATTTTTAGTGTCTTGACGAACACCAACACCCACAACTTGATTAATAAAATCCTCAAAATTGGCGAACTGACTCGGATCTACATTTTGATTGCCATTCCGTTCTGCTGTCCGTTCCCAAGTTTTAGATTTTGGTGCTTGTTTACTAAAGCCTTTTTGCTTCCAATAGCGACTAAATTGGTCATATTGGGCGCGTTTAGCTGTATCAGAAAGGACTTCGTAAGCTTCACCAATATCTTTAAACTTTTCTTCTGCTGCTTTATTGCCTGGGTTGAGGTCAGGGTGGTATTGTCTAGCTAACCGCCGATAATTTTTTTTAATTTCCTCATTAGTAGCATCTTTTGCTACTCCTAAAATTTCGTAGTAATCCCGAAAATTCTGCAAATTTTGCATATTCATTTATTTAACTTTTAAAGTTGAGATTTTAGTAATCTTTAATTTAGTAATGGATTCATATTAATACTCAATTACTAAATACTAATTACCAATTACTAAATCCAAATTCAGGAAATAGGGGTGTAGGGGTGTAGGGGTGTAGGGGTGTAGGGGAGCAGGGGAGCAGGGGAGCAGGGGAGCAGGGGGAGACAAGGGAAAGAATTTTAGATTTTAGATTTCGGATTTTAGATTGAAATCCAATCCAAAATTTAAAATCCAAAATCCAAAATTGAATTGCCCATGCCCCATGCCCCATTCCCAATGCAGTTACAGCCAATCATCATCATCCCAATTATCTTGGTAACTAGGACGAGGTTGACGGCGGGGGGGAGGATTATCGTAGGGGGAACGGCGATCGCGTCCATAATCTCTGTTGTTGTTGTCTCGATTATAAGGGTCGCGTTCTCGATAATTGTCGCGGTAATTATCTTTGTAATAGTCCCGATCGCGGTCTTTTTCTTTATCGCCTGTAAAGATATCGCGGATTGTACCGAATAAATCGTCGTCTTCGTCTTCGGCATAATACTCGCGGACTTCTCGATTTAATTCATACAAAGCATCCTGTAAATCTACGTAGGCTTGATCGATGCCGCGATCGTCATCTTCTTTGAGGCTTTCTTTCAGTTCTCGGCAAATGTTATCAATGCGTTGGCGACGGTTACGGGCAAACTGCATCCCAAATTCTAAAGCAACTTCCCTGAGTTGTCTTTCGGCTTGCAGAATCAAAGCTTCAGAACGGGTACGTTTTTCTACCCTTTCTTTGCGTTCCCTGTCAATATCAGCATATTTTTGAGCATCCTGAATCATGCGATTCACTTCTGCTTCACTCAAGGTAGAAGCTCCTTGAATGGTGATACTTTGTTCTCTGCCGGTGGTTCTATCTAGGGCTGTCACCTGCAAAATCCCATTAGCATCTATATCTAATGATACCTGAATTTGAGGTATGCCCCTGGGTGCGGGTGGGATGCCATAAAGTTTGAATCTGCCCAAAGATTTATTATCAGCCGCCATTTCCCTCTCACCTTGAACAACATGGATTTCTACACTATTTTGGTTATTTTCGGAGGTGGAGAAAATATCAGAACGGCGGACGGGGATGGTAGTATTGCGGGGAATTAATTTTTTCATTACGCCGCCGATGGTTTCTAAGCCCAAAGATAAGGGCGTAACATCCAATAGCAGCACATCTTTAAATTCCCCAGCCAGGATACCTGCTTGAATAGCTGCACCCATTGCCACAACTTCATCCGGGTTGACATTTTCGCTGGGATCAATGCCAATCATATCCCGCACCAGTTGTTTTACCATTGGCATTCGTGTAGAACCACCAACTAGTACGACTTCTTCAATATCGTCTGGGCGCAAGCCTGCATCTTTTAAAGCCCGTTTGACTGGGGTGCGGATACGTCCGAGTAAGTCATCACATAAACCTTCAAACTGGGAGCGTGTGAGGCGGGTTTCTAGATGTTTGGGGCCGTCTTCCGTAGCTGTGATGAAGGGTAAGTTAATATCAGTGATGCTGACGGCAGAAAGTTCAATTTTAGCTTTTTCTGCGGCTTCCATTAAACGTTGTAAAGCTTGGCGATCGCGTCTTAAGTCTACACCTTCTGCTTCTAAAAATTGCTCTGCTAACCAATCAACTACTTTTCTATCAAAATCATTGCCACCTAGTTGAGTATCACCACTAGTAGCTTTAACTTCAAATACCCCATCCCCTACTTCCAAAATCGATACGTCAAATGTCCCACCACCCAAGTCAAATACTAAGATGGTTTCGGTATAACCCCTATCTAAGCCATAAGCTAGAGATGCGGCTGTTGGTTCGTTGAGAATCCGCAACACTTCCAACCCAGCAATCCTACCTGCATCACGGGTTGCCTGCCTTTGGGAATCATTAAAATAAGCAGGAACTGTAATTACTGCCCCTGTGACTGGCGCGCCTAAGTAGGTGCTGGCATCGTCTGCTAATTTCTTCAGCACCATTGCTGAGATTTCTTCTGGCGCAAAGTCTTTATTCAGGCGGGGACAGGCAATCTTGATATTACCTATGTCATCTTTACGGATAGTGTAGGGTACACGCTTCGATTCTGGGTTAAGTTCGCCGTACTTACGCCCAATAAAGCGTTTCACCGCAAAATAAGTGTTTTGTGGGTTGAGGACTGTTTGCCGTCTTGCCATTTGCCCAACCACCCGTTCGCCGTCTTTGCTGAAGCCAACTACGGAGGGGGTTGTTCGCATTCCTTCTGCATTGGCAATCACCACCGGCTTGCCACCCTCCATTACGGCGACTACTGAGTTGGTTGTACCCAAGTCGATGCCGACTACCTTGCCCATGCGTTACTCTTCTCCTAGTGCGTCTTATACATATATTATGATTGGGCGGGACGACCTCTAGCTTGATGCTACAAGGTAAGATTTCCCCAATAGTATAATAGGGGTAATTGCAGCAAAAGTTGGAGGCGTAAAAGCTTGAGGAGTTAGTTGCAACACTAGAATAACATTCACATCATCGTCATTAGTCATGAGTCATTAATCAGTAGGGGCGGGTTCTACGAGATATTGTTAGGGAAAACAGATACATTGCTCAACCAGCTCGTACAACTTACGAGTCAAGATCAAGCAACTTTCAACTTTATTTCTGGTGCTTGATGCCTGCATGATCAATTTGAGATTATTTTTTTTGATAAACACTTGAATTTACAAACAAGATTATCTAATCACCTCCAATACATAGCGCGAGAACGCGATCCTTATCTAGCAACTGCGGGACATTTCTTTGTTCAAGAATACATCCGCCAAGAATTTTCTCAATGGGGAAGTGTGGAAATCCACACCTTTGCTGTGAACAATAGAGATTTTCATAATCTCATTCTTAATTTACCTGCCCAATCGATAGCCACAAGCAAGAATTTACCTCCAATTTTAATTGGCGCGCATTATGATGCTGTACCAGGAACGTCAGGGGCTGATGATAATGCCACAGGTGTCGCTGTATTACTGGAATTAGCCAGTAAGTTTGCTGCACAACCAGCTAAATATCCCTTGCGACTGGTGGCTTTTGATATGGAGGAATATGGGCTGTTGGGTAGTGCTGACTATGCAGCTTTATTGCGACGACAACAGCAACCACTACGTTTGATGATGTCTCTAGAAATGTTAGGATATCGTGATTTTACCGTTGCTAGCCAAAGTTATCCCCCACCTTTAGAACGTTTTTACCCCGATACAGGGGATTTTATTGCTTTAATCGGTAATTTGCGAACAATTCCTGATTTAATTCGCATGAGTCGCAGTATTCGCCAAGCGGGAATATCCAGTCAGTGGCTACCAGTGCCAAATAGGGGTTTGATTGTGCGTCAAACTAGATTAAGCGATCATTCACCATTTTGGGATGCAGGTTATCCAGCGATGATGGTGACAGATACCGCCTTTTTGCGTAACCCTCACTATCATCAACCCAGCGATACAATTGCCACGTTAGATTTAGAGTTCCTCACTGGTGTGTGTGAAGGGTTGGAACTGGCTATTAGGAGGTTGTAGGGGTGTAGGGGAGCAGGGGAGCAGGGGAGCAGGGGAGCAGGGGAGCAGGGGACAGGGGGCAGGGGGGTAAAACTCTTCAATTTTGAATTTTGAATTTTGAATTTTGAATTGATATGCCCCATGCCCAATTACAATTCAGGAGGTAAAAGGGATAATTCAGGATCTTCGGGCGATCGCATTACATATAAATTGATTAAATCATCAATATTCCGCCGCATAGTCTGGCAAATGGCATCTAGTGGTAAATCATTGGCATCGTAACCAAAGGGATTTTCTATTTCTAAGCCAATGGCTTCAATTCCAAATAAGGTAAAACTTACCAACGCTGTAACTGCACCTGTCCACCATCCTAAAGTTTGCACCATTTGAAATGGTAAAAGTAAACAATATAGTAATAGTAATTGTTTTAAATGAATCGAATAAGCCAGAGGCATGGGAGTTTTTAAAATGCGTTCACAAGCCCCTAAATTATCTACTAAATTATTTAATAATTGCTGAATAGCAGTTAACTGATAGGAATTTAAACAATTCTGCTCATACTGCCTTTGTAAATAATCCTCAACCCAAAAAGCTATTTCTAAGGGGGGATTATTCATGTTTTTGAGTTTAAAATATTTAGTAGATGACATCAAATCTTCTAATTCATTATTTACTGGTTCTCCCCGTAAATGTAATTTAGTCGCAACCGCAAAACCAACTAATAAATATAAAGCGGCGATTTTATTTTTCTTGTCTTCCGGTGAAATTTCTTTAACAGATACTAAAATCTGTCTCGCAATATTACGAACAGTGTTAACTATCGCACCCCAACATTTTCTGCCTTCCCAAAATCTTTCATAGGCTGTATTGGTACGAAAAACTAATAATAAACCTAAAACAATACTAGGAATAACAGTACCTAAAATTGGCTGAGATACAGGAGCTTTGAAGTAATACATTACAGAAACGAAAACTCCAAACAATCCACAGCCAATTACCCGTTTATATATTGATGCAATAACTGAACCTTTGACGCGAACAGCCATTTGCAACCATTGAATTTTTTCAACACTCATAGGTTAAACCTAATAATAACTTGATTTTTGTAAAAATTGTGAGATGCTCATCTCAGCAAGGCTATAGCAAAGAAAATATTGGCTATGACGAGACAATCATAACTCTGGATGTGACACAACTGGCATTGAGGAATTTACTGGCATCACAGGCTATACCTATGCCATTTTCTGCTGAAATGATCCCACCCCTAAAGGACGTAAAAGCCTGAAAATGCAAAAAATTTTCAGGTTTTCACTGCTAGGCTTTCAAACATCCCACTATTTCTTTTAAAGACTGAGCAATTCTTTTGGCTGCGCCTGGTGTACCCATTCTGCGTCTACCATTCTCGGCGATAATATGCAGCCTGTCAGGATAAGTGAAAAGCGATCGCACTTCTTGAGGAACTTGTGCTGGTTCTGCCACTAAAATCAGTGATACGCCGAGGAGTCGGCTTTGGGCTTCGGCGAAGGCTGGGGTATATTGCGGCCCCTCTCCAGGAATGGCGATCGCTGGTTTACCTAAACCGATAAACTGTTCTGTAGCTGTACCTGCCATTGCGATCGCTATATCTCCCCAGTGTAAACATTCGTTGTATGCTTGTTTGGTCAAGATGAAATGAGCGTTTTTTTGTTGGAAGATTAAAGCATTGGCATCGGGTAGGGGCAGGGGTGATGCTGTAGAAGGTTGCCAGCCTTGAGAGTGGATAGTTTGGGCTAGTATACTCAAGTCTAGATTGGGTGCGATCGCTGCTAAAAACACCACATTACTAAAATTGTGTACAAATAAGTTTTGCTCCTGGAAACTAACCATTAAAGCCGACACTGCCACCATAATTACTTGCCAATTTTTATAAGCTTCCGGCGCACGCGAGCCAGGGAGCAGGGTAATTATGAACGGTCTAGTTATTTCTTGTTGTTGGCTATCCGCACGATAAAATTGTTGGGTGTTGAACCTCGGTTCTAAACCATCCATCATCGGATTTCCCACATCAAAGGCGGGAATATTCCACTGATTTAAGATTTGTGTCGTCAAGCCATCCCTAGGAAACACAGCACCACAACGGCGGCGACTCATTAACCACCTCTCCCAAGGATGATAAATCGAACCGGAAAAGTTTTCCCATTTGGCGGCTTTTGATTCCCTAACTAAGATTCCCCCTTCATCTCGGACATAATATTCTGATTTTGCGGTGCCGACAAAGGCATATTTAGCACCACTCATAAAAGCAAACAATAAAGGGACAATATCCCCCACTGCTAAAATAGCGTGTTTGTTACCTAATTTTTTCTGGGAACGCACCCAACGCCGCATGGCTTGAATTTGACTCCAAGTTAGCTGTATCAAGCCGCCTTTCACATCCCGTGCTAATTGTCGGCTATCCATGTATATAAACCCACCAGAGGGCATAGTCTGCACTGCACCAATGAGGGGGATATCTAACTGTTGGTAAGCTCGTCCTTCCCCCACTATAGGTAAAGCAAAGATATCTGGTGGATTTGATTGTTGCCATAGTTCCTGCAAAATGCGGATAGCAATGATATCTTCTCCATGCCCATTACTTAATACCAATAGCTGCCAGCGAGAACTGGCGGTTGGTGCATGGGTTAGGGATAACTGGGATATATCACTCATCAGTAATAGTTTTATTCTCAGGCTTTTAAGAAAGATAGGGGTTTACGGGTGTAGGGGTGTAGGGGAAGAAAAAAGTGTTTCTTCTATATTTTGCTGGCGTGTAGTCGGGCTAGTTTGGAGGCTCATAAGAAACAAAATATCAAAATTAAGAGGCTATTTATAAAGTAAATCTAAAGGTGAGGAGGAAGGAGTTACGTCAAGTATAAGATACCTCATAGACAGTGTATTTACATAGTTGCTCATGGCGCGAAAGTTTTACCCTACAGACTTAACTGATATGGAGTGGGAAATCCTGTCTCCCTTGATTTGAGCGGCTAAAGAGGGAGGGCATCCACGCACAACAGATATGCGTGAAATATGCAATGCCATCTATTACCATTTGAAAACAGGATGCCAATGGAATATGCTTCCAGGGGATTTTCCACCAAGTTCAACGGTATACAGCTACTACCGTAAATCGCAGCGTAGGGGGGTCTGGGAAAAATTAAACCATACACTGCGCGGTCAAGTTCGCATAAAATTAGGTAGGTCAACACAACCAAGTGCGATAAGCCTAACGGCATGGCTTCTCTGCGAGACGCTGCGCGAACGCTTACCGCAGCAGATAGCCAGTCAGTAAAAACGACTGAAAAAAGGGGGATGTCTAAGTCATTGATTTAATGATGGCTTTATCTGAAGACTTGCAATTAAGTTTTTGGATTTTGGATTGTCAGCCTAGATTCATAGGCTATTACAGCAGAGCCAAATAATACTACCTATCCCAATTTGGTATCAGCAGACTAGGAAACGCTATATCTATCGAAAAACATACTTAGGGGATGCTGCATAAATCTCAAAACATTACAGGTAAAAGGTTTTAGCCATTTTGACTTGCAAAAAGTGCAAGATTTGATGACGTGGGAAGTCGAAAACCTTGCATTTAATTCATCTTCAAAGGAAAAATTGCTCACATCCAACTCTTGAAACTGTTCCTTGTTCCCCCAACCCTGGTCCCTATCTCCACTACAAAACTTTTTCAGCAAAACCTACTTAAAGTTACTTGATAAAATAAAACATCAAGCAGGAGGAAAATTTACACTGCTTTTTGCCTGCTCTACTTAATATTTACTGGATAATGAGGCTTTCAATATTATCAACTTAAATTTGTAAAACCAACGTCATTTTACTTATTTCTTTTATAGTAATTATGGGTTAGGAGGGCGAATTTGTCCCTGAAAAACTGCGATGTCAGTTTTAACAGTTAATGCTGCCAAAAAACAGTTAGGTTATTTGAGGAGATGCTACCTATGCCCAATCGTGATGTCAGTATAAAATCTAATTCTTTTACCGGGCAAGATTCTAGTTATTTCTCCTCATTAGATACTTTTAATACTACAAATGAATATAATTTAAACCTGACGGGGCGTAGTAGTTCTATTTCAACCACAGAGGCTATTACTACTAGTAACTATAACTCTAATAATGGTTATGGTTTAATTGATGCTTCTAAATCAGTATCCCAAGCGGTTGGACAAAATCCCTATAATAATGTTCCTGCTCTCGGTGGTAATAACTGGGGATTAGATATGATCAAAGCTCCGGCTGTGTGGTCAAATGGATATACAGGTAGTGGTGTTGTAGTTGCAGTGATAGATACAGGGGTAGACTACACCCACACAGATTTAAAAAATAATATTTGGACTAATAGTAAAGAAATTGCTGGTAATGGCATCGATGATGATGGCAATGGCTATGTAGATGATGTTTATGGCTGGAACTTTAATGATAAAAACAACAACACCTTAGACGATAACGGACATGGTACTCATGTTTCTGGAATTATTGCAGGTGAAAATAATGGCTATGGGGTGACTGGTGTTGCTTATAATGCCAAAATTATGCCAGTGAAAGTTTTAAATAGTTCTGGCTCTGGTGCTTATAGTGCGATCGCCAAGGGTATCTACTACGCTGTAGATAATGGCGCAAATGTGATTAATCTGAGTCTAGGGGGTGATAGTTCTAGCCAGACGCTCAAATCAGCCATTGAATATGCCAGCAGTAAAGGTGTAATTGTTGTGATGGCATCGGGTAATGAAGGTAGTTCTGTTCCAGGGTATCCCGCCCGTTATGCTGATAAATCAGGAATTGCTGTTGGGGCTGTAGATCAAAATAATAACCTGACTGACTTCTCTAACCGCGCTGGTAGTAATCCACTCGCCTATGTCACTGCCCCAGGCAAGAGTATTTATTCTACAGTTCCCGGTAATCAGTACGCTAATTATAGCGGCACATCAATGGCATCACCCTACGTTGCTGGGGTAGTTGCGCTCATGCTTAGTGCTAACCCGACGCTAACAGAAACCCAAATTCGAGAAATCATTACTAGTACAGCAGGCAATAACAGCAGTAACAACAATACACCAACATCAGACTTTAACTTCGATTGGAATCCTTTTGACTTTTTCCCAGATTTTGTTAGCAATAGCTCATTCCCTGAAAATTCTAGCTTTAGTAGCAAATCTTCACCAAATACCAACGGTATGACTAATCTCTCAAATACCGTTTCCACAATGACCAGTAATCAAACATATTATAGTGCTAACACTGAGTTTAGATTTAAGTATTCTTTAGATACACCAATGAATAGTTTGGCTAACAGTCCAACAGATATCAATAACGGTTTTAACTTAGATTTTCTGCAATTATTCAATGAACTCTACAAACAATGGGAAAATTACCAAAAACTGCTAGGATAGGGAACAGATAAAGCAATTCGTAATTCGTAATTCGTAATTCGTAATGGGCTAAACGCCCCGCTTTCGCTAATGCAAAATTAATTCAGCCACCTACAAGGGGTGGGGTTTTTACCTACCTTGTCTCCCTTGTCTCCCTTGTCTCCCTTGTCCCCCTTGTCTCCCTTGCCCCCCTAAACCCCTAAACCCCTAAACCCCTAAACCCCTAAACCCCCACACCCCCATAGAGGCAGCAGCTTTGGGTAAACTCATCCTCATCACTGGCCCCGCTCGTTCTGGTAAAAGCGAATGGGCAGAACATTTAGCACTAGCATCAGGTAAACAGGTGGTTTATGTGGCGACGGCTACTATCAACCTGGATGATGCAGAATGGCAAGAACGCATTCAGTTACACCAAAATCGCCGCCCTGCAAATTGGGTGACGTTGGAAGTTCCTGTCACCTTATCAGCAACTCTGGCTGATGCTAAACCTGATACTTGTCTTTTAGTCGATTCTTTGGGGACTTGGGTAGCTAATCTCTTAGAACAAGATGATGAGAGTTGGGAAAGTACCTTGGCAGAATTTTTAGAAACGGTGCAGTTAGTTGCTGCTGATATGGTGTTTGTCGCGGAAGAAACCGGTTGGGGGGTTGTGCCAGCATATCCTATAGGAAGAGCATTCCGCGATCGCCTGGGGGTTGTGGTGCGTCAGTTAGGCACGATTTGTGAAGCTGTGTATTTGGTGACTGGTGGTCATGTATTAAATCTGAGCATACTTGGCACACCGTTACCAAAATCTCTACATTACGAATCCTAAAGGTTAATTGAAGAAATTTTAAGAGACATATATTATTATTCATCCCTCAGTTTTGAGTCTGATTCTTAATAGAAAATTAAACAATCAGTATCAAATTTTCCTCATACCAACTGTAATATTGGGGTATGGCAACTAAAGAAGAAGTCAAAAAATATCTTTCCCACTGGTTTCAGTTAGGAAAGAAAGTAGTGGTCGGGAATGAGGGAACAAGCCTGCTACCTCAACCTATATTCCAAGGCGATCGCTACAGCAAAGAGTTTGAAGAATGTTGGCAAAAGATTCTCTTATCGGCTGGTGATTCTTATTTGGAGGGAACACACGAAACTATTGCCGAGTTATTAACCCCTGTATGGGAAATGTTACCTTGCAGTCGCTGTAGTATGCCAATAGCGATGCGTAACGTTGGTATGCCTGCGGTTTTATGTCCATGCAATAATTTACGAGATTGGCCTAATAGTGAATTACCAATTCCTAGGTGTCCAATTAATACTGAACTACATTTAAAGATTATTTGCGATCGCTTGTTAGAAACTGCTGATCAAGTTAGTTGAGTGTTAATTGCAAAATGTGACAGGTAAATCTGTTGATTAACCCGATAAATCAATTCAAAATCCAAACTCAAATACAGCCATCCCCAAGGGGGTGGCTGTATTAATTGCGTAAAGCCTGCGGCATAGCTGTCCAGAATTGTGAATTGGTTTGTTCTAGCGTTGAAAAATCAGGCTTGTGAGGGATTTACACAACATTGGGTTATTCTGCGATCGTTTTATTGTAAAATCATGTGGTGAAGTTTTGTAAAGTAACCGTAAGCAATCAATGTCTTCTACCCTGTCTGAAAATGCCATCTCCATCTTGAAGGACAGAGCCATGACAAGAATCTTATTGTATCCGCTCATGAGTGCTTTAATAGTGGGAGTAGGACATATAGCAATTGCTCACATGGGCAGACATCAGTTAAATCAGGAGTTAGCTACGCCTCAAATATTAGCTACACTACAAAAAGATCAAGTTGCTAAGGTCACTAACACTACAAGAGAAATTGATCAAAAAACAGCCCTGAATTTAGTTTGGCAACTCCCCTTAGTACAACGTAAAGCCAAAGAAATTGAACGCCTTTCTAGAAGAACTATTAAGGTATCTGCGATCGTAGAGAGTGTTGCTACTCCCACCGAACCTTACTATACAATACGCGTTTTTGAAGATGACCCAAACAACTATAACTACACAATTTATTGGTTTCGGGTGTTTGCTGCCACTGGCGTAATTGAAGCTCTAGATGTGATAGAAAATAAGTACGTCTCTTTAGATGAATGGAGAGCGCAAATTAAGCGAAGAAATTAACAATTAGAAATAAGAAAATCATTTAACAAAATCAAATATTATCCCTTAATTATGTCTGAAGAACAACCTCTAAGCCCTTGGAAATATAAGCCTTGGTGGTGTCAACCTTGGTCAATCTTACTCACTGGTGTGAGTATTATTGGTGTTAGCTGGCTACTATTTAAAATTATTTGGTTGACAGTGGTTGTTTCTGTACCTGTGTTAGTGTGGATGGTTTTTTTTCTCTTGATATGGCCAAAATTAATCATGAATAGTGGCGTTTTAGAAGCATCTCAAGAAGATCAAGTATAGTTAATAACTTGCATTCTTTCACCTTGCGGTTTTGATAAAGCTTGTAGTTGTTCCCAACTGTAATGACGGGGTAATTCAATTGGTTTGTCATTTGCTCCTAATCCCAAGCTAATTTTTGGCTGGAGTTCTGCAATAAATTCTTCGCCATAGCCTACCAATTTATTACCAGCAAAACCACCGGCAATAGCTCCAGCAATGCCACCAATTGCACCACCTAGCTTACCACCAATTGAGCGACCCAGTACAGATCCAACAATTCCACCTCCAGCTACTCCCAATCCTGTGGCAATCAGATGAGGATTCAAGGATATTTCAGGAGAGGTTTGAGTTTGCAGCTCTAAATTATAGGTTTCTTCGTTCATACAAATTACGGATGAAACTATTTCTGATCAAGGTACACCAAAAGCCACAAGGCCAAGCGTTCTAGTCCAACCAATAGAGCAGTGATACCCACAGCTAAAGCAAACAATACTAGGTTGCTTTCATTACCAGCCTTTAAGGCAAAGCTTAAAGATGTGGAAACGGCTGGAGGGTGCATTACATCTAATATAATCATCAACACGATGGTAATGATCATGGCAGTTCCTCCAGACAGATAACCCGAACCCATGACCATAAAAATTACAAAACCGATTGTAGCGGCCATGATTTGGGAAATCACTAAAGTTTTCACTGTATTTGTCTCGTGCTGGGGATCAAGATAAATCAGAAAAGCACTGGAAGCAAGGGAAGCAAACAACAAACGCTGGCTGGTTAGTACCTCCACTAGAGAAAACACCGTCAATATGACTATTGTGGGAGCAGTGGCTAATACTAACTCATCCTTCCAACTCAATCGGTGGCGGGGCGATCGCTTTTTTCTGCTCAATGGTGTTAGGGTAGAATTGGGAGGTTTCATACTTTTCTACCGCCATCTTTGAGCTATGTGATCCCCAACACGCAAGGCATTCGCCATAATTGTCAGTGTGGGATTAGCACTGGAATTGGAAGGAAAAAAACTACTATCTACAACATAAAGATTATCAACATCATGGGTACGGCAATTAAGGTCAAGCACTGAGGTTTGAGGATCTGTACCAAATCGGCAACTACCGCATTGATGGGCAACGGCTTGTTCTGGTATATGAGTGCGGGGATAAATACTAAATGGTAGAACGTGTTTTGCAGAACGGGGGATTGATTTGAGTACAGATGTCCAACGGTGAATGAGGCGATCGCCTGCTTCGGTATTATTCGGTGTATAGTCAACATGAATCTTCTCACCCTCTACCCGAATCCGATGATTCGGATCTGGTAAATCTTCTGTCTGCAACCACCAACCGACGGATCTTTCTGCTAGCAAATGTCTTTCATAATGAGGGATTAGTTTGACAAACGGGGCCATTAACGGCGGAGCTTCGGCGGGCATCATATCAGCCAGAACATTGCCTGTATTCTGTACCATACCCATTGGGTAAGGAAAATCTGGCTCTCCCCAGTAAAAATCATTAACGGCGATGGTTTTTTGAAAGTTGGCGTGATTTACCTCTAAATGTAGGGAAACTATGGCGGTTTCCAACTGTTTCATAAAATTCCGCCCCACCTGATCGGAACTGTTTGCCAAGCCGTTAGGATGTTGATCATTAGCAGAACGTAGCAGCAAAGCGGCTGAGTTGACTGAACCACAGGCAACCACCACAATATCACCTGTAAACCAGTGGATTTCCCCAGCAATTTCCGTTTCTACCTTTGTTACCTCTCGTCCTGACTCATTGGTGTGTAACCGCAACACTTTGGCATTGGTTTTGAGGGTGAAATTACTATACATTGCCCAAGTAGGACGAATGGCGTTAACTTCTGCATCGGCTTTGGCGTGGACTAGACAAGGGTAGCCATCGAAGGTGTCGCAACGAATACAAGGGCTATTTGTGCGATCGCTCTCATTTAACTTTAATGCTAAGGGTAGATGAAATGGGTAATATCCCAGTTCACGAATACCATCAACCAGAGACTGCATATCCGGCTCATGACTGACTGGCGGATAAGGATAAGGTTTACTCCTAGGTGGTTCGGTGGGATCTTCTCCGGCTTGTCCATGCACGTCATACAGCTTTTCTGCTTCGGTATAGTACGGCTCAAAGTCTTGATACTTCAAAGGCCATGCTGGCGAAATTCCTCCTTTGTGAATGACTTGGTCAAAATCTCGCTCTCGCAATCGCACTAAAGCCGCACCGTAGAGTTTAGTATTACCGCCAACCCAGTAACCTGTCTGGGGTTTAAAGGCCTTACCTTCTCTGTCATACCATTGCTCATCAGTGTGGTAGCGATGTTTTTGATAAACTTCTTGAGGATTCCAGTTAGCTTTTTCTCTCGGTAAAAAGTCGCCCCTTTCCAGCACCAAAATCTTTTTACCAGTGGGTGCAAGACGGTGAGCGAGTGTACCTCCACCTGCTCCTGTGCCGATAATAATAATGTCGTAATGTTTTGTAATACTCGTCATCGTTTGATTTTTAGTTTTAACCGCAGATGTAGCTTGCTACTCTACGAGAACGCCTTACGGCGAACTCGGAGGGTACGCGGATAAAATTGGTTTTTAATGCAACATTTTAGCTGTGACACGCCACTAATATAAGGCTTGCGGCTACAAAATTCAAAATTAAAATCCGCATAAATTTATGGGCTTGAAATAAGGACTTTTTGCACCTTATCCTGAAGCATCGTGGCACAGTTTTTTTATTTTATTCCATCCATGATCTTAGAAAATTGTACCATCAAGGAATAATTTTTTAAGCCAAAAACTTGAAAATATCTGAGTATTTTCAAATTCTAATTATACGTTATTTAATCTCGATCTTGCAAGTAATCAATGGTATATATATGAAATTATAAATTCATTCTTTAGATATAGGTATATGGTAAAGCTAATTGTTTTAACTAATATATTAATCAGTTGTGTTTGTTTAGGATAAAGAATAATATTTTGCAACGCAGAGGTACGCAGAGTAAAGCGCAGAGGTACGCAGAGATTTTTGTCTCAGTAGAGTAGGAAAGGCTATTAGGGGATTTTTTTAGATAAGAATTAAGCTATATCTAGCAAGTTTTGTATTGGTTTGAAACTGGTATTTATTTTGAATTTTGAATTTTGAATTTTGAATTGATTCATCGTCATTAATTAAGTTAAATAACAGGAGATTTTCATGGCTGAAACTGTTGAGATTTATGACGATCGCCTGGGTGCAATTGTACCGCCCGATGCTTCACTCCATAAACTAGCTAACGGTGCAGTCCATAGCGAAGGCCCTGTTTACTTCCACGAAGACGATAGTGTAATTTGGAGCGATGCTCATGGTAATCGTCTACTGCGGTGGAGTCCTACCGATAATGTGACAGTCCTGCGTGAGCCATCTGATTATCAAAGTGGTAATTATCGGGACTTAGAAGGGCGTTTAGTGGCGTGTTCGTCGGGTTTGCGTGGGATTATTCGCCGGGAACATAATGGAGAATGGCACGTTTTAGTAGACCGCTACCAAGGTAAACGTCTTAATAGTCCCAATGATTTAGTAGTGAAAAGCGATCGCACAATTTGGTTTACCGATCCGCCCTATGGTATCACTCAACCAAACCAAGGTTACGGCGGCGAACAGGAACAACCAGGAAGTTACGTATATCGCTTTGACCCCTCAATAGATGAGATTTACCCTGTAATAACGGACATGGTACGCCCTAACGGGCTGGCTTTTAGTCCTGATGAAAGCCTGTTATATGTTTCCGATACGGCTGCGTTTAATATTCCAAATGGGGCGCATCATCTTCGGGTGTATGATGTTGTGGATGGTCGATGGGCAAAAAATGGGCGTGTATTCGCAGTCATTGAGCCAGGATTACCGGATGGATTTCGGGTAGATGAACACGGCAATATTTTTATTAGTTCCGAAGACAGTGTGCAGATATACGCTGCTGATGGTACTCGCTTAGGAAAAATTCTCGTACCGGAGGTATGCGCTAATCTGACTTTTGGTGGACAAGAACATCAACGCCTGTTTATCACCGCAGGCAAATCTTTATATGCTATTGACCTAAATACCCGTGGTGTGCAGCTATGATTTATCAATTTGTACTGGGTATAGCGATTGCACTATGGATGATACCCCAGGTCTTTCTACTAGGCGCAGTTAATTATCCCTTCCTCGGCCCGCATCTATTCAGTTCTCTGGTTTATGCCTATCCTGGCGGACTCGCAGGATTAGCTCTTTTACTACTGAGAGTTAGCGTTGGCGGTTTGTTCCTCATCCACGGCTACCCCAAGGTACTGCATATTAGGCGGTGGGCTGACTCCATCAATACACCTGTTTTTCTCTGCATTATCTCTGCATGGACGATGTTAGGTGGTGGCTTGTTTTTAATCATTGGATTACTCACACTTTTAGCGACTTTACCAATTTTGGCTTCGATGTTGTTTGCTATGTTGTTGCACCTGATTCAAGGTAAGCCTTTTGTAGCCACAGATCCTTACTTAATTCCCGAAGATCAGTACAAAGGCCGTTTAGGAAAAGGTGAACCACCGAGTTGGGAAAAAGCGTTTATGTACTGTGTGATGTTGATTGCCATCGCAGTTTTAGGCCCTGGTGCTTATTCGCTAGATGCTTTGATTTTTTAACGTCTAAGTGCTGTTTGGGGATGATGATGAAATAATCTGTATCCTAAATGTTTCACCCAGTCGAGAATTAAAAGCAATCCTAAAGAATAACCCCAAACCATAGCCGCTAAACCCCAACCAATCGGCGACATTAGCCCGAAACCAAATATTGCCACTAAACTAGCAATAATCTGCGTCCCAAAAATAGCTAATAGTAAAATATTGGCTGGTTTTTCTGTCCAGAATAATTTTCTGGTGCGGGTGACAAAGATGGTTAAATGTCCCGCCACTGAAAGTTTTAAATAAACTAGGGTTTGTAATGTGGCTGGATTCAGTTTTAGTAATTCTTTACCTATGTAAAAGATGCCAAAAGAACCAAATACACTGGCAATACCAATTAAGGTAGAAACACCGAAAACGACAAGCATATCCCAGGTAGCAGGTTTATTTTCAGGAATTGCTCTATCGTAGGCGATCGCTAAAATTGCCCCATCATTCAGTAAAGCCAGCAGCACAATCATAATCGCTGTCATTGGATACAAATTCAAAATTAAAATTGACAGCGTTAAGAAAATCAAAGAAGTTTTTAATTGAGCTTGTATTTCTTCAAGGCTCAGGTTGGCTAAATCATAGTTATTATCAACTGAAGGATGAGAGGGTGTTTGAAAAGTCGAAAAGTATACTAGAAACCCCTCGCCAAACTTCTTCCGGAAAGGTCGATAGGCTTTGAAACCCCCCTTCCCTACAAGGGAATGGGGGCTAGGGGGGTTAGGTTTTTAAGATTTTGGTGTTAGGAATGATACTTTTCAAACATCCTCTGAGATTTATGTTTCATTGTTTTCACACAGCGATTTTTTGATGAATCAGTCTCACTCAGCAATTAACAATATTGCGTGTCCGTCAGGATCTTTAACTAAACAACCTTGTTTGTAAGGCAATAAATCATCTGCAAACTCTACAATCCTCGGTGATACAAACTGAACCCCGTTCTGCTGTAACTTATCTACTAGCAACTCAAGATTATTCACCACAAATTCAATTTGCACCCTCGCAATATCGCAACTTTTCCAGTCACTCGGTATAGAACGACCCTTTCCCGGCAGAATATAATCTAGTAGTTCAATTCCCACTCCATCTTGAACAGGACGCAAAGCTGTAATTTTAACTTCTGCTTGCGGTAAGTTATCTAAGCGAGTTTGAGTTACGCGCCAGTTGACACTACGGCTATCAATTTCCATTCCTAAAAGGTCACGGTAAAAGTGTAGACTTTGTTCGGTGTTAGAAATTGCAGTTGCACTATGATCAATTCCCAAAAATAACCGATTTGTCTTTTGATGCCATTTATCTTTTCCCTTATCAGGTGGAAAACAAATTAACTCTAAATCATGTCCGTCTGGGTCTTTAAATTTGAAAGCGCGGACACCACCAGAGGCTTTATTTTCAGGTGGTATTGTCTGGGGAGAAACAGAAATGGGTGTTATGGGAAATGAACGCAAGTGATTATAGGCGCGCTCCATATCACTCACTACAATTGCTATATGCTGAAACCACAAATCATTACTTTGGGAATCGCTGGGGATGGGTTTTCCTTCTACGTTGAGATATCCCATTAACTTGATGAGTTCATCACCTAATTGCACAGTAATAATGCGAATTTCTGCCCCTGGTACACCTACTAATTCACTGTAATTTTGTTCTTCAATAGTGATATCTGAAAATAGCTCAAAACCTAGTGCTTGTGTATAAAAATTCAGAGACTGATTACAATCTGTGACTGTTAAGCCAATAGCTCTAATTCTTTGTACTTGTACATCAGTTTGAGTCAGCATATTTAACCGTCTTTGTACTGAAAATATATTTAAACGCAGAGGTACGCTAAGTAAATGCAGAGTGATGCGGAGTTTTAATTAAGTAGTAGATTTTTCTTCATCACCTAAGATTTTTAATAATTTTCTGGTTACTAAAATACCTATGATTCCAGCACCTACTAATTCCACTGTTTGTATGACTTTTTTACCAACTTCATGAGGGTCTATATGATGATGAAAAATTTCTTCGTCTAGCCATTCTGTTGTGGCTTCAAAGTCATGAATTGGGGTCGGTAATAGGGTTAAATATGTGCCTTGACGGATTAAATGTGCGGGTTCGCCTGTAACTTCAAAAATATTAAATAAGTTGGCAGCAGCATCATTTAATCCTAATTTTAAAAGAGTTCCTCGGATATTTACTTTAGTTGGTTTGGTGTCTTCTCCGAGAGCAAGTCTTTGCAAATTTTGAGCAATATTCGCTCCTTGTTGATAAGCAACTTGGGCTGTAGGTGGTAGAGAAGTATCTTGAACGGCTGCACAATCACCACCTGCAAATACTTCGGGAAAGTCGAGTAATTGCATTGTGGGAGTTACTAAGACACGACCATGATGATCTCGATTTTCTGGGGAAATGGGTAAGTTTTTTATTAGAGGATGGGTAGAAGTGCCAGCAGTCCAAATTGTGGTGTGTGTTGGTAATATTTTAACTTCATTATTATGCTTCAATTCAATGAAATGAGGGTGAACATTAGTGGCTTCTGCTCCTGTAATAATTTCAATTTTTACGGTGCGTTTTTGTAATTCTTTTTCAGCAATTTGGCGCAGTAAATTGTTAATATCACCCGCTAAAATCTCTTGCCCATGATTGAGGAGAATAACGCGAATTTCAGCCGAATTTCCTCCTAAAGCTGCATACCAATGAGGGAGAAAGTCTGCTAAAGTTGCCGCCATTTCTACACCACTGGGGCCACCACCCACTACAACTACTGTTAATAGCTTTTGGCGTTGTTCTATATCTGGCGTTTGCACTGCTTGATGTAGACACTCGCGTAGGTGTTTATCGAGTGCGATCGCATCGGCTTGTCTCCAAAAAGGAAAGGCGTTTTCTTCTGCACCTTTAACGTGATGATAGCCAGTAACACTACCCAAAGCTAAGACTAAATTACTGTATTTATAGACATCACCGGAAACTAATTTTACTTGCCTTTGATGTAGGTCTATAAATTGCACTGTATCTTGAATAAAAATCACACCACTCCTGTGAAGTAATTCCGCAAAACGTGGTACTACTTGAAAGCTATCCATCTCGCCATCGAAATATTCATAAAGTAATGGCTTAAAACAAAAGCGTTCATTTTTATCAATCAAAATTACCGAGCGGGGATAGTGTGCATGAGCTAAATGTAATGCCGTAAATAATCCGGTAAAACCACCCCCGACAATTACAGTTTGATAAACTGGGCTGTTCATAAAAACTCTACTGTTAACTGTTGATTTTCGGCCTATATGAATAAAAAGAAAGCAATGAGAATAGAACTGAGAAAAAAAGCGAAGATAATCGCATATTCAACTCTGCGACTTAAAAAGCCTACAGCAGTAATTAAGGCGATGTCTGACGACAAGCCGCAGAGCGTCTACGCTAGACCCAAAATACCGATATACTGCTCTTTTTGTAAGCCTCGTGCAATAAGTTGATCTTGGTTTTTACCCCGTGCTGGAGCTTCTTCAATTGGTCTAGTAGATGGTAATTCTTGTGCTAGTAATTTCATGTTGAATTTTGAGGTTTGTAGCTTGCTTCCCATAAGGGTATTTTAATTTTGAATTGATTTATGCCTGCCATAAGTAAAGCAGTGAAAACAGAAAAACCCAAACTATATCAACAAAATGCCAAAACAAAGTAGTCGCACTTGCGCCAAAATGACCTTTATCATAATTTCCTGGAATGAAAGAACGACCAAGCATAATTACCTGGAGAATTACACCCGCAATAACGTGTAAACCGTGGAAACCTGTTAATACATAAAATGTAGAACCAACTAATCCGGTACTTAACCCAAAATCCAACTTACTCCATTCAATTCCTTGACCGATTAAGAAGAAAGTTCCCATACAAATTGTCATCACCCACAGCCAGCGAAATTTCTTTAATCTGCCATGCTGGAGAGAATTTTCTGCTGGTTGGATAACAAAGCTACTTGAAAGTAAAACTACCGTGTTAACAATCACAAGGGTAGATAATTCCGGCCCCGAAATTCCCTGTGGTAGCCAATTTACTGAGTGCGTTAATCGCAAAGCAACATACGTAAAAATAAAACTCAAAAAAATGATGCTTTCTGATAGTAGAAATACGACAAACCCGAAAATTGCTTTGCCATGATGATCTTCAGCTTTACCACCACCACTAGGCAAAAATCGCTTGAGCCAACTCGGTAGATTTTTCCGCCACTTTTCAAAACGGATAGGACTTTCATCTATATAAATAGTACGACGGTTCATATATTCAGTCATCAGTTATCAGTTATCAGTTAGTAGAGTGCGTCAGTAGAAATAATTTCTTGGTGTAGTTAAGTTGTCTCGCGCTGACACACCCTACATCCTATATAAATAGTGCGCCGATTCATAATTACGAATTACGTTAGCGGAGCGGGGCGGGAGCATCGTTACGAATTACGAATTAGATTCATCTTTCCCATATTTCTCTGCGCCTCTCTTCTGCTGACTCATTAGGTTCTATGACTGAATATTTAGGATCGCCGTAGTCGTAGGGTGGTCTTTTCACAATGGGAATTTCTGCAAAGTTATTGTGTGGTGGGGGTGAAGTTGTTGTCCATTCCAATCCTGTGGCGTGCCAGGGATTATTAACTGCTCTCTGTCCGTATAATAAAGAACCCACCATGTTGGCAATAAAGGGCAGTGTAGATACTCCCAGTAAAAATGCGCCTAAACTAGCAACAATATTCCATCCTTGATACTCTGGTTCATAGGAGGAAATTCGGCGTACCATTCCTTGTAAACCTAGTGCCAGCATGGGGAAGAATGTCAGGTTAGCACCAATAAAGGTTAACCAAAAATGCACTTTGCCCCAGCCTTCGGCGTACATTCGTCCGGTAATCTTGGGAAACCAGAAGTAAATGGCGGCAAAGATTGCCATTGTGATGGTGTTAAATACGATGTAGTGGAAGTGTCCCACTATAAAGTAAGTATTGTGGACGTGAATATCAAATGGTACTGCTGCCAGCATCACACCAGTGACACCACCAAGCAGAAACATGGCTGCACCTCCCAAGGCGAATAGCATGGGTGTCTCCAAGTGCAGCTTACTCTTCCAAACTGTAGCCGTCCAACCAAATGCTTTCACACCAGTGGGTACAGCAACCAACATGGAAGTAAACATAAATAATATCCGCATCCAGCTAGGGGTAGCACTCGTAAACATATGATGCACCCATACGAAAATGCTAACTATAGCGATACCTAAAGAAGCAACAGCTAATGAGCGATACCCAAATAAAGGATTACGGGAAAATGCTGGCAGAACTTCGGCAAAAATCCCAAATGCTGGTAATGCCATGATGTACACTGCCGGGTGGGAGTAGAACCAGAATAAATGCTGGTAAATAATGGGGTCGCCATTCTCTAAGGGTTTAAAAAATTGCGTGCCGAAATTGAGATCAAATAACAGCAATATCAATGCACCTGTGAGGGAAGGCAAATTCACTAGCTGCAACAACTGTGCGCTGAGAACTGACCAAACAAACACAGGCATTCGGAAGAAAGTCATACCTGGGGCGCGCATCCAAAAAATTGTCGATACAAAGTTAACAGCCCCCATAATGGATGAAATGCCAATGATGACTAAACTCAGAATCCAAATAAATTCACCGTTAATTGGCTGACCAGGCGGAATTTGCAGACTAATGGGCGGATAAGACCACCAGCCAGATTGTGCTGTACCATTGGGCAGAAAGAAACTAGATAGTAATAAAACACCCCCTACTGGAATCATCCAAAAAGAAATGGCATTGAGGAGAGGAAACGCCATATCTCGCGCTCCCAACATCAGTGGCACTAAGTAATTAGAAATACCTGCATTAAATGGGATAATCCACAGAAAAATCATGATTGTCCCATGCAAAGTAAATAAGCCGTTATAAAGGGGACGATCTAGCAAATTTGATGGCGGTGTAATCAACTCGGCGCGGATCAGCATTGCCAAAAGTCCGCCAATCAAGAAGAAAATGAAAGTCGTCACCATGTACTGCACACCGATAACCTTATGGTCGGTGTTAAAGGTGAAGTATTTTTTCCAGTTATTTTCCGGCTCGTTTTGAGATGTTGCTTCTAGAGAGTCATGTGTCATTAGTAACTTTCCTTTCCTTGGCTATAACCTCTTGATTGGGTGCGACAGTATACCAGCCACTTTTAAATAGTGTTTTTGGTGGTTGATTATATTCAGCAATTGCTTGATTTTGATTAGTCGGAGGTTCTTGTTCAGCTTGAGCAAGCCACTGGTTATATTTTTCTAAAGTTTCAACTTGTACATTGGCATCCATCAAAGCAAAGTAAGTACCGCTAAATAGAGCATCTTTGAGTGTGTATTTACCTATGCGAATGGGTGTAACTACAATGTCTATGTCACGTCCAGGGACAACATACTGCTGTAAGCGAAAATCGGGGACGTAAAAACTATGAAGTACATCCTTAGCGTGCAGATTTAGGCGAGTACGATGATTTACAGGTAAGTGTAATTCATGACTGATGACATTATTGGCATAACGGAAAGACCAATCCCACTGCTTGACGAACACATCGACAGTTTCGGCAGCAGGTTTAGGTTTGTCATCACTTGATACGGCATAAGCTGGTTGAGATTCCCAAGGTGTCAGCAAATGTACAATTTGTTGTAAACCCAGAATATTTAATTGCTGATAAATATTGAGTCCTTGAAAAGCCAACCACAACACTAATACAGTTGGCACAGCCGTCCATAAAATTTCTAACTTGATATCTCCTCTAGATGGGTGTCCTTCACTGTAATCATTTGCGGGTGCGCGAAAGAATAAGACTGAAAATAGCATCATCCCCGCCAGCCCAAGAATAATAAACGCACCAATTGAAACTAAGAAGCTAAATAAATCATCTACTTTTTGCGCTTCTGCTGTAGCTTCAATAGGCATCCAGGCATAAGACATCTCCCCAATCCAATGGCTGATAACGAGTAATACGTCAATAAAACCAGCTATTAATAAATATTCTAAAAATTTAGCCATAAATTTCCTAAATTACCATTTATTTAGGTAGTAAATTTGGGTCTACCCCCTCTTGGACTAACTTAGCCGCAGTCACATGAATGCCAAACTCTCCACCTAATTGCCCTCCTAAAGTTCCGTGGACATACAAAATACCCAGCATCCCAATGCCTACCAACAAGTAACACCACTGCACCTGTATGGCGGCATCTTTGCGCCAACGGTAGCGTTGCACACCTCGCCACACCGTCATGGCGACAATAGCACCCAACAATACAACACCACCCAAGCCATGTAAAAGCATTGTCCAAGAGGCATTTAAGCCCCAATCACTCTTTTGATCAATTGGTGGGTTGGCTAGTAGTAACTCGAAAAAACCAAATCCAACGGTGAAAAAAGTTACAATAGCCGCCCCTAGTAGGTTGTACCAGCCAACATTGAAGAAGCCAGAACGAATGGCAGTTAAACCCAAGAATTTAAAGATGGGTTTTTCTATCGGGAAAATAGCTCCTGCGATGTCAAATAGGATGGCAATGATAAATAAGCCCAATGTCAGATGCACTAATTTTGGGTGCATAGGAATTTCATAGGGCAATCCGTTAACGCCTAATCTCAGTCTTAATTGCTCAATTAGTTGGGAGTTCATGGTGATATGCCTTGCCTCATAGCTTCCACAACAGGCTCAACGTGCAACCCGTAGACCCAAAACAGCTTACTTCCTAGATATACTTGCAATAACACTAGACAAACTAAGAATGTAGCAACGCCGAGGTATGCGGGAGGCAGTTTGAGGGGGTTGCGATCGCGCAGCACAAATCGCCAAGCAGTAATTGCCGCTACGATCGCTCCCAAAGACCAACCCATAACGGTGTGAAAATTCAAGGTAGGCTGGACGGCTGGGTAAATATTCGCCAAACCTGCTTCCAACTGCCCAAATATGATCGCCACAAAAATTGCGATCGCCGCCACAAACATATTCCAAAAACCAACCTCTAACAAACGCGCATTGTGAGCAAAATACCCCACTACATCACAAAAAAAAGAAAACAACACCATTGCAATTACAAAATGCACAACGATGGGATGAATGGGGTCGGGATATGGCAGGTTCTCACTATTTAACTGTAGAGCAAGCATGAAGCTCTCCTAAATCTTAGGACTTCTTGAGAAATAGGCTAAAAGTTATAGAAATCATCAAAGACGCTCAAGCACACAATTCCACAATTATTACTTGCAACTAACAAATACAAAACAAAATCTCTAAAACACATCTTTCTCAAGATTGAGATTAATATCTTAATTTCCAATTTTTACAAATATTAATAAAAAAGACATATCTTTTTCATCTCCATGACAAACAATTGAAACATCAAGCCATTGAACTAATTAATAATATTTTTTCTAGTCTCAAAATAATGATGAATTTGATGTTTCTTTTGATAGATTAATTACATATGA
>JBODRP010000030.1:0-31198 GCA_050633005.1 Trichormus sp.
TTTCCTCAGACTGATAACTGATAACTAAATTTCTGTAGAAAGCTCTTATATAAATGCGAATTAGGAGAAATGATTGTGAAACTAGACTGGCTATTAACCGGAACAGTGGGAACGGTGTTGTTACTGGCATCGCCAACTTGGGCAACAAATTTGAGTTCTTGGCGATTTGATGCCAATCGCAACCGTTTGGAGATCAACACCACAGGAGCAGTACAACCTAAAGCACAACTGATTTTTAGCCCAACACGCTTAGTCATTGATTTGCCAGGAATCACCTTTGGCAGACCCCAATCTACCCAAACAGTGGGCGGAGCAATTCGCTCTGTGCGTGTCGGACAGTTTGACCCCCAAACCACCCGCATAGTTGTGGAACTTTCCCCTGGCTATACCCTCGACCCCCAACAAATTAAATTTGTGGGTATTAGTGCTAATCGTTGGACTGTGCAATTACCTACCCCAACACCAGAAAGTACACAGTCCAGCCCAGGTAGTGTTTACAATGTAGTCACCTTAGACTCTGACTCTGATGCTAAACCGGAGTTTTCTAATAATGTAGTTACAGCCGCAGCCGGAACAACTCAAGTAGAAAATGTACAAGTCACGGGTGATGGCTTTTTTGTCCGCACTAGTGGCGGTAATCCTCAAGTTAAAGTCAATCGTAGCCGCGATCGCGGTACGATTTTTATGGATATCCCAGGTGCAAGTTTGTCCCCACGTCTTACCCAGCGCAATATTACTGTGAATAGGCATGGTGTCAGTCGCGTAGAACTTAACCAACTGCAAACCCGCACACCATCTGTCCGTATCACCTTAAGGGTAGAGAAAAATAGCCCGGACTGGCGTGTCACTGCCAGTAGTGCTGGTGGTTTGGTGGTTCTCCCCAGTCGGGTTGTTAGAGTACCAGGAAATAGTAATTCTGATGATTCAGAAAATATCACTATACCTAGTAGATCACCTGCAAATAATGACGTAGCCACAATTCAATCTATCGATTTAGCTGATAACCAATTACTGATTCGAGCCGATCAAAATGTATCGGCTAGCAGTGGTTGGGATAGAAATACTGGTCTGTTCCGCATCACCATTACTAACGCTAAATTAGCTCCCAATGTTAAAGGGCCGATCTTTAACGCTAATAGTCCCATCCTGCGAGTCCGATTACAAACCCAAAACCCCAATACTGTCATTGTCTTAGTGCAACCAGCAGCCGGAGTCCAAGTAGGATCTCTCAACCAAGTTGGTAGTCAGCTGTTAGCTTTGGAATTACAAGGCTCTCGTCGCAATATCACCACACCACCTTTACCTCCCATCCAAGGACAGCTACCAGACCCCAGAAATCCTCAACCCGTCACCCAACCAACACGTCCTATTCCTAGAGGCAAAGTAGTAGTTTTAATTGACCCTGGACATGGTGGTAAAGACCCAGGAGCAATTGGCATTGGTAGCGTGCGCGAGAAGGATATTATCTTACCCCTTAGCCAGCGCATTGCTCAAGTTTTGCAACAAAATGGTGTGCAAGTCGTCATGACACGCAACTCTGACTACTTTGTCAGTCTCCCAGGCAGAGTCCAAATGGCAGAAAGAGTTGGGGCTGATGTGTTTGTTAGCATCCACGCTAACGCCATTGGTGGGGGACGCACAGATGTTAATGGCTTGGAAACGTATTATTACGACAATGGTTTAGGTTTAGCTCGGGCAGTGCATAGAAGTATTCTCCAAAGTGTAAATGTTAGGGATAGAGGAGTACGGCGAGCTAGATTTTACGTTCTCAGAAAGAGTTCCATGCCTTCTATTTTGGTGGAAACAGGTTATTTAACTGGTCGAGAAGATGTATCTAAGTTGCAAAACCCAGCTTATCGCAATCAAATGGCAGATGCGATCGCTCGTGGTATTCTCCAGTATCTCCGACGCTAATCACTAGTGATCCATTGGCAAAATCAAAAGTGCGTGTTAGCATATTTCGCCATTAGCTTGATTTTTATACCGATACAAAATTTGATTGCCACAAAGCCAAAGTTTGCACGGTGACGGTGTGAGGATTTGCGAATATGTTGAGATAGCATCAGTGAACAGTGAACAGTTATCAAGCTTACTTTCCTGTCCCTGATAACCGATAACTGAATTACTGATAACTGTCAAAAGCTCTCATCAATGCGAATCAGGAGAAAAAATTGTGAAACTAGAGTGGCTAGTAACCGGGACAGTGGGAACGGTATTGCTACTGTCATCGCCAGCTTGGGCAACAAGGTTGGATTCCTGGCGATTTGATGCCAATCAAAACCGTTTGGAGATCAACACCACAGGAGCAGTACAACCTCAAGCACAACTAATTTTTAACCCCACACGCCTAGTAATTGATTTACCAGGTATCACCTTTGGTAAACCCCAGTACACCCAACAGGTAGGCGGAGCAATTCGTTCTGTGCGTGTCGGGCAGTTTGACCCTCAAACCACTCGCATAGTTGTGGAACTGTCCCCTGGTTATACCCTCGACCCCCAACAAATCAAATTTGTGGGTATTACTGCTAATCGTTGGAGTGTCCAATTACCCACACCAGTAGCTGAAAGTGACATAGAAAACCCAGAAATTGCCCAGCAACCACCCTCTAACCCATCTTCTAGAAATATTTATACGGTAACACCCACTAGTCGTGAACCAGAAGTAAATACTATTGCCTCTGTGACTCAAATTGAGAATGTCCAAGTCACAGGGGATGGCTTTTTTGTCCGCACCCGTGGCGGTAATCCCCGCATTGAAGTTAATCGCTCACAAAATCAACAGCTAATCAACATTGATATTGCCGGCGCATCTTTATCACCAAATCTCCAACAGCAGGATTTCACTGTCAATCGTTATGGTGTCAGCCGCATTCAACTGAGTCAATTAGAAAATCGACCCCAAACTGTACGCATGACGATGCTCTTAGAGCAAAATAGCCCGGAATGGCGAGTCAGCACCAGCAGCGTCGGTGGTTTTGTCATTTTACCTAGTAGAAATGCACTCAGATCACCCAGAGTTAGCAACTCAGAGACTATTTCTTCTACTACTAATTCCCCAGCTACTATCCAAGCTGTAGAACTAGCCGCAAATGGTACACAACTTTTGATTCGTTCTAACGAGTCGATATTTGCTAAAGGCGGTTGGGATAGATCATCTGGATTGTACCGGATCACAATTAATAATGCTCAATTAGCAGCCAATGTCAGAGGCCCGGCTTTTACCGCTAATAGTCCAATTCTCAGAGTCCGGTTACAACCCCAAGCCCCCAACACTGTAGTTGTTTTAATACAACCAGCCGCAGGAGTGCAAATTGGGGAACTCAATCAAGTCAGTAACCAGCTTTTGGCATTAGATTTACAACCCTCCCGGCAATTAACACCCCCAATTGCTTTACCACTACCATCAGCTAACCAACCTCAACCACCAAATACAAATACCGATAATCCCAGAACTATCCCCCGTCCCACCACAAATTCCCCAGTTCCTAGAGGTAAAGTTGTGGTAGTCATCGACCCCGGACATGGTGGCAAAGATTCAGGCGCACCTGGTTTGGGTGGACTGTTAGAAAAAGATGTAGTGCTGCCCATTGGTCGCAGGATAGCCCAAATTTTAGAACAGAATGGTGTGCAAGCTGTACTCACACGGGATGCTGATTTCTTTGTAGAGCTACAAGGTAGAGTCGATATTGCTGAACGAGTTAACGCCACAGTCTTTGTTAGCGTCCATGCCAATTCAGTTGATAATCGTCCTGATGTCAATGGTTTAGAAGTTTATTATTATGATAGTGGCTACGCTTTAGCGGAAACTGTCCGTAAGAATATATTGCAAAGCATTGGTACTATCAAAGATCGAGGCACACGTAAAGCTAGATTCTACGTCCTTAGAAAGAGTTCTATGCCCTCGATTTTAGTAGAAACAGGTTATATGACTGGTCGGGAAGATAATCCTCGCTTGGGTTCACCAGAATATCAAAACCGGATGGCAGAGGCGATCGCTCGTGGTATTCTGCAATATTTAAAGAGATGATTCAATTCAGAATATATGTACCTACAGAATTTAATAGTCAATTTGCCAATTGTCTGCTAAATTCTGTATTTTAAATCCCCAACTTTTTATCAGTATCTGCCTGTGTATTCATCCTCCGGCTTTGAAGGTAATCTTTACGAGTTCTTAGACCAAGAGCCTCAACGCGCTCCCATTGGTGTTTTTGATAGTGGTGTGGGTGGACTAACGGTATTGCGCCAACTTTATCGGCAATTACCTCATGAATCAATTGTTTACTTTGGAGATACCGCTAGGTTGCCTTACGGTATTCGTTCCCAAGCCGAAATTGTCCAGTTTGTACGCGAAATCCTCGACTGGATGCAGCAGCAACGGGTAAAAATGGTGATCATGGCTTGCAATACCAGTTCTGCACTCGCATTAGAAATAGTCCGCGCTCAATATGACATCCCCATTCTGGGTGTGATTCTTCCTGGTGCAAAAGCTGCCGTACAACAAGGTAAACGTATTGGTGTCATCGCCACACCCGCCACCGCTAAAAGTGATGCTTATAAACACGCCATTTTAGAAATCAACCCTGATGTAGAGGTGTGGCAAGTTGGTTGTCCAGAGTTTGTTCCACTCATTGAGCAGAATCGCATTCACGACCCTTACACGACTGAAGTAGCTAGGTCTTATCTTGAACCTTTACTCCAACAAGACATTGATACTTTAGTCTATGGCTGTACCCATTATCCCTTGCTCGCTCCAGTGGTGCGATCGCTCCTGCCAACTCACGTAAAAATTATTGACCCAGCTGTTCATGTTGTTACTGCTTGCAGTCAAGAATTAGAGCTACTAGGCTTAACTAACACTCACCCCCCCCTACCAACTCGTTTCGCTGTTAGTGGTTCTCCTCAACAGTTTGCTCAGTCTGGAGTCAATTGGCTAGGTCATACCCCCATCGTTGAATCAGTTGATTTTGCTAATATTCCTAGCCATTAAGTCAACAGTCAACAGTCAACTATTGACTATTGACTATTGGCTATTGACTAGGCTTTTTTCCAGTACGTTTTGCTAAACCCAATAAGAGATAAACGGTTAATAAATACCCCGTTGCTAAAATAAAAATCATCATAGGCATATTCCCATAAACCATAATTCCACCAACACCCTTTCTCAGAAATAATTAAATTCCATACAATTAGCAGAAAATGAACCGTCCAAATTACATTTTGGTGGCTGGATTAATTTACGCCAAATCCAACAATAGAGCGATTAAATCTCTACGGTTCAACTGTTTGCTATTTAATTAATTGCAGACCATACATCCGACAACAGAATTTGCATTGCCTAAAAGCAATACAAATCTGCACTCCTCAGCAGCTTACCTAGTCTGCTTTATTTTTAGCGACATCTTTAATCTAGGAGTCATGCTGACCCTCAACGCCAGCTTAAAAAACCTGACATCAATTCTCAACAGAATTGTCTAGCTCCTAGTTAAGAGTCTTTCCCCATCCACACTAACCAAGAAAGTATTTTCTTGATTTATGAGATAGTGAAGTTCTATTTGTAACTCACAACACTGAAAAAGCAATTCCACTAAAAAGTGAATTACTGTTGTGGCGTGAATAACTTAAAAATTTAAAATCCCTAGATTATAGCCTAACATAACAAAGCTAACTTTGAAGCGAAATTTCCAATTTTCTAGATAGTTCTAGACCAGTGCAGATAATTAATTTTATACATAAAATTAACTAATATGTAATGAATATTACGTATTTTGAGTAAATCTACTTTTATATATGTATCATAAATTAATATAAATATTTTTAATCAGAGCTTAGGAGTTGCATATAAAGGAATTTTATCAAACATACTGGGTGCTTATATTGACAGCTAAAATTCAAAAGTAACAATACTGAAATCAACTGAGTTCTCAAAAACGGACATTAATACATAGCACATATTTATTTTTATAATGAATGAGCCACTATTGAATCATGCAAATAGCTAATAACAAACTTGACGCTTCTAATTAGCTCTGAAGTCAGCGTATTAACGGAAAATTAAACGTTAAAAAGCAAAGCGATATGTTGAATCTTGCTTAAACTCAGCTATACCCTGAGTAGCGTCAGAAGTACAAATGAACAAAAATCAGTATTATTATGAGCAAAACTTTGCGCTGGCACAGGCTTATCTTAGAATAAACATTAGGATATGTAAACTTTCGTAACTAAAGTCAGAGTCCGCCCACCCATGACCCCAGCCACCTCCCTGTTTGCCCCTGTGGAAGCAGACCTGCAAATACTAGCAGATAACCTCAAACAGCTAGTTGGAAATCGCCACCCCATTCTGTTTGCCGCCGCCGAACATCTATTCGGGGCTGGGGGAAAGCGTATCAGACCAGCAATCGTGCTGTTGATATCGCGGGCGACCATGTTAGACCAAGATATTACGCCCCGTCATCGTCGATTAGCAGAAATCACCGAAATGATTCATACTGCTAGCTTGGTACATGACGATGTAGTAGATGAATCAGATGTGCGGCGGGGCGTTCCTACCGTTCACAGTTTATTTGGTAATCGGATTGCGATTCTCGCCGGAGATTTTCTCTTTGCTCAATCTTCTTGGTATTTAGCCAACTTAGACAACTTGGAAGTAGTCAAACTCCTTTCAGAAGTGATTATGGATTTAGCTACCGGGGAGATTCAGCAAGGATTAAATCGCTTTGACACTAACATCTCAATTGATACCTATCTCCAAAAAAGCTATTACAAAACAGCTTCCTTGGTTGCTAATAGTGGTAAAGCGGCGGGAATACTCAGTGAAGTTTCCTCAGAAGTTGCCGAACATTTGTATGCCTATGGTCGTCATCTGGGTATAGCCTTTCAAATTGTCGATGACATTTTAGACTTCACTAGTACTGCTGACACTTTAGGTAAACCCGTAGGTTCGGATCTTAAAAGTGGTAATCTCACAGCACCCGTGTTATTCGCCCTACCGGAGAAACCTTATTTAGAAGTATTGATAGAGCGAGAATTTGCCCAACAAGGAGATTTAGAACAAGCACTAGACTTAATTCAAGATAGTCAAGGTATACAAAAGGCCAGAGATTTAGCTGCCCACCATACAAAGTTAGCAATTGACCATCTAGCCGTTCTCCCGCCTTCAGAATCTCACCAGACGTTAATCAACATCGCTGAATATGGATTAAGCAGATTATATTAGCTGGGGACTCGGTATTGGTTAATAGTGATTTCCCTCTCCCCAATACCTACTCCCTACTCATGATGTTGAAAAAATTTTTGGGTTTTTAGAAAAAATTTTTGAGATTTTTCAGAAAAAAATTTGGGTATGTTGGTGTGTATTCAAAGCAGCCAACATCCCATTTTTTTTTAAGCAATACTAGGAGGTATATTTGTACTAGTAGACTGTTGTTTTAACTGTTTTTGTATGAGTTTTTGGAATTGAGAACGCTTAACCTCATACGAATGAGTGGTTTTACCCGGCGTTTCCAAAAAAACGATACTATCTACGGGTTCTAATGCCACCAATTGGAACAAAATGTGCGTTGCGGGAACAATTTTGGTGGCAATTTGAGGGTCTAGCCCAGCAGGGGAAATTAGGGAAACATCCTGTATGGTAGGAAAAGCGTAAACCACACGCTTTTCGATTCCTGGGTTGACACGATTTCTCAAGGTAGTTAAAACCCAGCTACCCTCCCCATCTTGGAGAATATGGTACTGGGAATGACGTAATTTTTGAGCGATCGCCACCAGCACGGGAGCAATTGCTGCAACAAGATGTGGTGTTACACCATCTTTGGGTGCATTGTTAATCAGCAATTGAATTTGTGTTTCTAAATCCATAATGACTTGTTCACGTCTGTTGGGTAAAGGCAATAACATTTATCGCCATGTGATTAATCCCATTAGAGTTGGGAATAATAAAATCAACCACATCCTTAACCAAGGATGGGTATGCGTTTAGCTTATAGGCAAAACCATTAACCCAATACCCACCTTCGTCACAAGTTCTATTTAAGTTTATGTATAGGGTCTTTTGACAACCGACACTATGAATTCAGCCGCAACAGCAACTATTCCAACCGTTAATACTCTCCCAGAAAATACTATCGGTGAGGGGGTAATCTTCCAACTTGCCTACAAAGAGCTTCAGCAATTCACCAAAGCTTCAGATAAGAATTGCCAGGATGTAGCCAATCGGATCACCACCGAAGTATACCGTATTTGCCAAGAAAGTAAACGTATTCAAGCTTCTGGTGCTGTCGAAAATTCAGCTATGACCCTAGCCAAACATAGGCTACAACAGTGTTTGAGATATTATCAATTGGGTTCTAACCGAGGCAGAGTTGAATTACATAGTACACTAAGTGCCATTATTTATCGTTACATTAATCCTCCCCAACGCCAATTAAGTTATCAAGGGCGGCTGACAATTATAGAAGATTTCCTTCAAAGTTTTTATTTAGAAGCCTTAAACGCCTTTCGTCGGGAAAATCAACTTGGCCCCACCTATCGTCCCCAAACTCTCTTAGAACTGGCAGAGTACATGGCATTTACCGAGCGTTACGGTAAGCGGCGCATTCCCCTCCCAGGTCGTCAACAACAGTTAATTATTCTCCGCGCTCAGACTTTCTCCCAACAGCAACCCCCAGAAACTAGCGTTGATATTGAACAAGCCGCAGAAGGTAGCAGCAATGAAGGTGATGGTACTTGGGAAGAACCGGCAGTACAGCAGTTGCGTTCCGCTATGGCTACCCAACCTGCACCCGAACCAGAAGAAGATACACTCCGCTCCGTCGTGATTACGGAATTGATGAGTTATTTGGAGCAACGTGATCAATCTGACTGTGCTGATTACTTTTCTCTACGCCTGCAAGATATGTCAGCCCAGGAAATTGAAAACGTTTTAGGTTTAACTCCCCGTCAGCGAGATTACTTACAACAACGCTTTAAGTATCATTTGATTAGGTTTGCTTTATTACACAAATGGGAGCTAGTACATGAGTGGTTAGAGGCATCTTTACATACCAACTTGGGTTTGACTCCCCAACAGTGGGAAGACTACAGATCCCAATTAGACGATAAACAGAGGGCTTTACTAGACTTAAAACAACAAGGACAACCCGATGACAAAATTGCTAAAGTCCTAGGGTTATCAATGGCACAACTACAAAAACGGTGGTTTAAAATTTTAGAACAAGCTTGGGAAATTCGTAATTCCTTAGTATCCGGATCTAGTGCATCTACTCATGAATAGTGACTCAGAATCCTTACGAAACTACCTACTCGGTTTTCTGGCAAGTATGATTAATCAACCAGAAAACCAACAGGGAAATTGTGAGGATACCAAGAAGGGAGATCACCTTCTCAACCAAAGTCCCACTCAAAATTGTGGTGAGCTAAAGTTGGGAAGTATACCCCACACCTTTTTATTAGGAGAAATTCCTACTGTGCAAGAACGTTTTCAAGCCGTCATCAAAAGTCGGTTACAAATTCACACCGAAAACCACCCACCCTTGTTTCCCTGGGAAACACAAATAGTAGACTATCCAGAGTCTCTGGATGAGCCATCACTAGTATTTACCCCTAACTGGGGGTGGATGGCGCAGCAATCAAAGCTGAATTTACCTATCCCCCTACCAGAAAAAGTATTTCAAGAATTATTAGCAAGATGTCAACAAATGCTGACATCTTCCCTACCAATTGGGGCAAAATTAGTGCAAGTGGTGGAAGGTTTATTTCCTAACGAATCGCACACAATCAACAATCTTGCTGGTTTGGTGTTACGCACTAGCTATCGTTCGTCAGAAACTTTAGAGACAATGCCTCATATCGAGAGTGATTACTCTGATTTAGGTTCTCATCAGCAAATGGCGATTTCTCTGATGGCAGCCCAACAACTGTTAGATAACCTGACTCTACCAGTGTCACCAAGCAAGCCAGTTGTAGAAAGGCTGTGGTTAACTAGTGCAGGTGTTCTCAACCTCCGGGTAGAATACCACTCCCAAGGTCACACAAAACTGTTACGTGTTTATGGTGATTTACCCACTCAAGGAATCTTGACACTGCGGGGCAATAACTCTATTGCTATGGCACAGTCATCAATTCCTGGATGCTTGAGTGTAGAAATCACTTGTCAGGAAATTCACCCAACTTACACCTTAGAAGTTGAGTGTCCAGACATGGAGCAGTTACCATTGTTATTTGTGATTAATCCCACAATTTAACTGAGATTACCACCGCTAGCACACCATTGTTGATCAACACCAATAGATAAGATCATTATCGTGGTTTTGCATCGAAAATATATGTTTCTCAAAGGGCGGTCATTAGGGCTTCTACAATCACCCGCAACGAGAATGAAAATTTACAAGACATTTATACTCCCAAAGGCTGCTTTCGGGGAGTTCCTGTTTTCTTAACGGAACTTCCCGAAAATTAGTCTCTATCAGCATCTACATCTATTTTCCGAAGTGGGAAATGTTTAATTTAACCAGGTTGAATCGATTTTGGCATCTGCCTGTAAGTTATGGACGACACAATGACCAGGGGTCGTCATTAGTGGAAGTGGAAGACTCCATTTCCTTGCGGGTACTAGTGCTAGCGTTGGTAATCACAGGTATTGTAGCCGTAGATATTGCTGCCAATACTACATTTAGTTTGTGGGCAATTCCATTCAGTCTTTTAGGTGCAGGTTGGAGTTATTACCGCCGTCGTCAAGCTAATGTCACCATTAAGTTTTGCATTGCCATTGGGATGTTAATGGCATTGGGTGCTTTTTTTGGTCAGTTGTTTGGCGAATTGAATGATACGCGGTTAGTTTTGGCAGAGTTATTAGTTCAACTGCAAATACTGCATAGCTTTGATGTCCCTCGGCGCAAAAACCTTGGCTATTCCATAGTTATTGGCTTAATTTTATTGGGTGTGGCGGCAACGTTGAGTCAAACTTTAGCCTTCGCACCCATATTATTGTTATTTTTAGCGATCGCTCTGCCGACTTTAGTTGTTAACTATCGCTCACAACTGGGACTGAAAAAATCACCAGTCACCAGCCAAAAGTCAAAAACATTTAAATTATCTCAACAATTACCTAAATATCTTTTACTTTTTACCGTAGTTTTGGGGTTGGGGTTGGTAGTCTTTGCATTTTTACCCCGCTTCCCTGGCTATCAACTGCGAACTTTTCCCGTGAGTTCTCCCATTGAGGTCAAAGGTAGCTTTACTGGTCGCAGTATTATTAATCCTGGTTATGTGCGTCAAGGTAACGCTAACAATCAAGGTAATGGTAATAGTGCGGCACCAAATGACAATGGGCAACCAGGACAGGTAGATAGCGGTTTTTATTACGGTTTTAATAGCAAGATTAACCAAAACCTGCGGGGAGAGATGAAACCCAAAGTGGTGATGCGGGTGCGATCGCAAGCCGAGGGGTTTTGGCGAGTGTTGGCCTTTGACCGTTACACAGGTAAAGGGTGGGAGGTTTCCCGCAATGATGATGTAACTACGATCAAGCGATCGCCTTGGTCTTATCAGATTTTTTTACCCCCGCCACCTATATCTGGCAAAACAAGAGAAGTAGTACAAACATACACGATAGTCTCAGACTTACCTAACCTGATTCCAGCTTTGTCTTATCCCAGGGAAATTTACTTTCCTACACCGATGATTGCAGTGGATAAGGAAAATGGCTTGCGATCGCCTGTGGGATTATCAGAAGACCTCACCTATACAGTCATTTCTGATGTACCTTACCGCGATCGCACTTTATTAGGAACAGCCACAACAGATTATCCCCGGAATATTGCAAAGTATTATCTACAAATCCCCCCAGAAATTGCGGCCAAGGTTAGACAACGTACTGAGGAAATATTAGCTAACTACAACCGTGAACGAGTAGGAAAATCCCAAAAAAGCTTAGATGCAACCTACGAAAAAGTTCTTTATTTAGCCCAGTACCTCAAGCAAAATTATTCCATTCCCCAAAATCCCTTAGAGTTCCCTTTTTTAGAAGAAAAAGAAGACTTGGTAGAAGCGTTTTTATTTAAACATAAAGGCGGTTATCCAGACCATTTCTCAACAGTTCTCACAGTCATGCTCCGTTCCATTGGTATCCCAGCGCGCTTAGTTGCAGGATTCGCGCCAGGGGAATTTAACCCCTTTACAGGGATGTATGTGGTACGGAATACCGATGCTTACGCCATGACGGAAGTTTATTTTCCCCAATATGGCTGGTTTACCTTTGACCCTATTCCCAATCATCCCCTGATTCCCCCTTCCATTGAAGAAACTCAGACCTTTAGTGTATTGCGCCAATTTTGGCATTGGGTGGCTGGGTGGCTACCTTCCCCAGTCACAGGCTTTTTCAATAATGTATTTGGGGCAGTATTTAGCTGGTTTGGTAAAGCGATCGCTTGGTTTTTTGCTTTATTTACTCAAGGTTGGGTAGGTATATTAACTGGCTTGATCTTAGCAACTACAACCGCTTTGTTGGGTTGGCTGGGGTGGATGCAGTGGCGAGAGTGGTTGTATCGCCGTCACTTAGGTAAACTACCACCTATGGAAAGTCTGTATCAACAAATGCTGCAATGGGTAGAACAAAAAGGCTTAGGTAAGCATCCAGCCCAAACACCTCTGGAGTATGCCCAAGTAGCATCTCAGTATCATAGTCCAGATCAAGCTCAGGTAATTAATGATATTTGCCAAGCTTATGTTAGTTGGCGTTATGGAGGTAGGACTGCCAACTTACATGAACTGCGACAAAAATGGCAAGAATTGAAAAAATCTCCCAGTCAACAGAGGAAATAATTTACTTAATCACTAGTGATCATTTTCTGCAAAATTATGTATATCTTGCAGAAAAATATGATGTTGACAAATCACTTTTAGATACTATTAGCAATTAGACTTGGCACTAGCTCTCATAGGTATACTTTTTCCTGTCTCTATAGGCATATTTTTATGCAATTCAACGGAGGAACTCTTGAAAAAAGCAGACGTTATTAAAAAACTCAAGCTGTATAGAATGAATGCGTTGTAAGTCCCATTTTTTAGGGATAACATGGGAATAAATTCACTTCTAGCTTTGTACACCACATTTGGTGTCAGTTTTTTTATGGAGATACAGTTAATTAACATTGGTTTTGGTAACATTGTCTCGGCCAACCGAGTTGTTGCCATTGTGAGTCCAGAATCTGCCCCCATTAAGCGGATTATTACTGATGCTAGGGACAGAGGTCAGCTAATTGATGCTACCTATGGTCGTCGGACTAGAGCTGTGATTATCACTGATTCTAGTCATGTAATTTTGTCGGCGATTCAACCAGAAACGGTAGCTAATCGGTTCGTGATTTCTAGGGAGCATCATACAGTAGAAAATTGATGCGGATGAGGATTCATACTAATTTTGGATTTTAGATTTGGGATTTTGGATTGCAAGCCTAGATTGATAGGCTATTCCAAAAACTCAAAACAATACTACCTAGTCCAATTTGGTATCACATCCCATCTCTAGTTACACCACATCAGCAGTACCATGTGAGTTAGACAAGTTTTCTGTCACTAGTGCTACAAATTCGTTAGTTAAGGATTGCTCTGGAGACACATACCAGATTAAATTACTAATTTACTAACGAATCATGTCCCTTGATTAATTCACAGGTTTAACGGATGATGCAAGTTTTACCCATCCAGAGTTGTGCTACTACCGAAGAAAGTGCTTTGTCAGGCAAGCTAATTGTTTTAACCGGGCCTAGTGGGGTCGGAAAAGGGACGTTAATGCGATCGCTCTTACAGCGTCATCCAGAACTTTATTACTCTGTCTCCGCTACGACTCGCGCCCCCCGTCCAGGGGAAATTAATGGCAAAAATTATTATTTTATTAGCCGGAATAAGTTTGAACAGTTAGTTGCTCAAGGCGAATTTCTAGAGTCAGCAGAATTTGCTGGTAACTACTATGGCACTCCCCGGGAAGCTGTACTCAATCAAGTGCAGTCCGGTCGATTGGTAGTTTTGGAGATTGAACTAGAAGGCGCAAGACAAATTCGTGCTTCCTTCCCGGAAGCTTTGAGCATTTTTATTTTGCCCCCTTCCTTTGCTGAACTAGAGAAACGCATCCGTGGACGCGGACAGGATTCTGAAGAGGCAATTGTCCGTCGTCTACAGCGCGCCCATGAAGAAATTCAAGCGGCTGATGAATTTGATATTCAAATCGTCAACGATGATTTAGAAACTGCGCTTCATGCCATTGAGGCGGCTGTGTTTGGCAGATAAAGCGTTGTGTTAACAAATTGCTAATTGGTAATCGGACATAGGTAATAGTCAAAAAGCTATGACAATTACCAATGTCCCATTACCCAAGAATTTTAGCCTATCAGGCCTTGAATGATAGCCAAATTAGCGGTCAAGAAATAAGCTACTACTGCACCACCAATACCACCAATTAAGAAAGCACTGGCGAAATTATTCCAGCCTTCTTTGGAATTGAAAGCATCTGGGGGATTAGGTACGGTTACACTAGGTAGAGCTTTAGCGGGGTTAGTGTTGGAATACAAAGATAGACAGGCGGTCAGAATCACAACCAAGCCTATAGAAGCCAACAATCCTGCTAAATTAGCATTGTCCGCATTACGCAGTGGCCCTAGTTTAGCGAAGGGGCCAAACAGCAAGTAACCATGAGCCATACCTACTTCTAAGCCACGTCTAAAGGGAGTCAAACCTGGACGGTAGGCAGGTAAGTTATTGATGAACCACTTGATAGCGGGAGAAGAGTTAACTGGGGTTTCCAGATTACCGATTTGTGGATCACCTGCGGGAGAAACAACTTCCCGATTTCTGGGATCGCCGGGAAGATTTTTTGATGCGTCTACTGCTTGCATATTTTAGGTTGCCTCTAAACTTAGAAGGATCGCATTTTCATCAAGAAAACCAAGGTTTCAGGGGATGGCAGGAGCAAAGGAAATTATCATTCCCAATGCCCTGTTTGCCCTGTTGCCTTGACTTCTTATGGTAGGGGGTGGAAAAGTAAGTCCGGGAAAAAGCGATTGAATTCAATCAAAATACCGGCTGTAATTGTTAGCCAGATAGTAGCTGCAACAGGTGCTGTGGAAATGAACTTAATCAAATAACCTTGATCAGATTTGTCTGCCATGATTTACTCTCCAAAACAAGTGAGTGAATTAAGTTGGATTAGCGAGGAGAAACAGTAATTTCTGTGTCTTTCGCAGTTAATTCCCCAGACAGCAGTTCTTTGACGGCTGCGGCTGGCCAAGCAAAACCTGTCGCCATGATTGACAGTGCTAGACCCAAATCGATTTGGATTTCTTTTTGCTCGGTGTCAGATTCTTTTTTGATGGCTTGTAAGTAAGCACGACCTACCCAACCAATCCAACCAGCGATGTACAAGAACAGAATGCTAGGAATCAAAAAATCACCAGCGCGATCAAGGCGACCATCAACAATTAAGTGAGGATAGCCTTCTGGTCCACATAGTGCCTGGGAATAACGTTCAAAACGTTTTTTCCCTGATTCTGGATCGGCTGTAGTATTACGGGCGTTTTGTGCTAGTGCTTGAAATGCAGGATTGTCTTTACAGGGGGTCAGGTTTGCGCCTAGAGCCTTAGCTGGAGGTGCGAAACTGAACGCAAGACAAATCACCAAAATCAAAGCAAACAATCGTTTCATGGATGTGTTTCCTTTTATTACAAAAGAAAAAGTTTTTTGTACAAAACGAAGCGGCTTGTACATTCTTTATTTGCTTAACTAGCAAGTCATCATACTCTTGGGCGGGAATCGAGTAAAGTTGAAGTAAATAAAAGTTAAAGCTTCTCAAACAAGTGATTACGGAGTGATGAGTAATGAGTGGTGAGTGCTGAGTGTTTGTTTATAGCACATAACTCACCCTTGAAGACTGAGTTTGGTAAGGCTACCCCAGTTTTTACCAAAGATACTCTGACGGCTCATAGCCTAACACTCCAGATAGAAAATTCAGCACTGATTACGCCTTTGTAGCAATGGTAACTGTTTTAGCGATAGAAACTAGTTGTGATGAAACTGCTGTGGCAATTGTTAAAAATCGTCAAGTTTGCAGCAGTATTATTACCTCTCAAATTCCAGTACATCAGCAGTATGGTGGGGTAGTACCAGAGGTGGCATCTCGCCAGCATTTAGAAACGATAAATGTGGCGATCGCTCAAGCCTTAGAACAAGCTCAATTAAATTGGGAACAAATTGATGCGATCGCTGCCACTTGCGCCCCTGGATTAGTCGGAGCGTTGTTAGTGGGGTTAACGGCTGCCAAAACTTTAGCGATTGTCTACAACAAACCATTTTTGGGAGTTCATCACCTCGAAGGTCACATTTATGCCACTTATTTGAGTGAGCCAACATTAGATCCCCCTTTTCTTAGCTTACTGGTTTCTGGCGGACACACAAGCTTGATTTATGTTAAAGAATGTGGTATATACGAAACCCTAGGAGAAACTCGTGATGATGCCGCAGGAGAAGCTTTTGATAAAGTAGCTAGATTGTTAAAGTTAGGTTATCCCGGTGGCCCGGTGATTGATCAATTAGCCCAAGGCGGAAATTCCCAAGCCTTTGCTCTACCAGAAGGCAAGGTGTCTTTACCCGGAGGAGGCTTTCATCGTTATGATGGCAGTTTTAGCGGATTGAAAACAGCAGTATTGCGTTTAGTACAGCAGTTAGAAAAAGATGCTCAACCCTTGCCAGTAGCGGACATAGCAGCCAGCTTTCAGGCAACTGTAGCCAAGGCATTAACCAAAAGAGCGATCGCCTGTGCCATTGATTATGGAATAAATACAATTGCTGTCGGGGGTGGTGTAGCAGCCAACAGTGGCTTAAGAAAAAACTTACAAGCCGCAGCCTCAGAGCATAACATCCGCGTCCTTTTCCCACCCTTAAAATTTTGTACCGACAACGCTGCAATGATTGCCTGTGCCGCCGCCGATCATTTTTCTCGTGGTCATACCTCGCCCCTAACCTTGGGTGTAGAATCTAGACTGCCATTGACCCAAGTGATGAAATTATATTCTGTAGGGGTGTAGGGGCAAAACAATTCAAAATTCAAAATTCAAAATTCAAAATTCAAAATTAAATGCCCCATGCCCCATGCCCAATGCCCCATACCCAATAACTAATTACTATTAACCATTGACTCCTGCTTGATCAATATTTCCCGAATATGATCAGCAACTGCATCTGGCTGTTCCAACATTGCCAGATGTCCACAATTAGGAATTTCAATCACATTGTCACCACAGTATTGAAAAAGCCTATGAAAACTAGCTAAATGACGCACGTACTTAGGTTCCATGACTTTATCATCAGCACCAGCCAGAAAATAAACTGGCTGTTTTAACTGTGATACCAACTTTGGTAGACGATTCACTTCTTCTTCCGTTGTAGATTCTAATAACGATCCCAAAGCTGCTTGTGGATCAGCCACAACAAAATCAATAACGCGCTGACGCGCCCAATAACGCTCCAAAGGGCGAGATACACTATTTCTAGTAAAAAGTAAATCAATTAAAGGTACTTGAGACAGCCAACGGGGACGGACTTGTAAGAATTTCTGTCCTACGGAACGAAATTGATCAAAAGCTTCTTTGAGATAAATACCACCGCCTGCATTGATACAGATTACACCCTTGATACACTCAGGCATTTGAGCAGCTGCCCAAAGAGCGATCGTCCCTCCCAATGAGTGACCAATTAACCAAGCACTAGTAATATTTAACTGTTGCAGAAGGGCTACTAAATCCTGAGCATAGGCCTCTGGTGTATGGACAGACTCACCAGGAGAATCAAGGGGATCAACAGAGCTAGAGGACAAATTCACAGAACTTTGTGTTTGACTAACATCAGTGTCTATTTGGAACTGAGATTCGCCAAAGCCTCGTAAATCATATGACAGACACTGCAAATCATCTGACAACCGAGAAATGACAGGTTGCCAGTATCCACGGCTATTGAGCCAACCGTGGATAAATACTAAAGTATGGGGGCAGGACGTTGGAGCTGTTAGCTCGTATGCGTGTGGAAAACCCAAGATTTCAATAGTTGCCATACTTATATCCTACCCTTAACAGAGGATACGACTAGATACAGAGTCAGACGAACTATTGAAAATTCAAAATATCCTCGAAAAAAACACTAAAAAATTCAAATTACTTACCCAACAATCTTTGACGTACTCCTTCAGCAATTTTATGTCCTAGATATTCAGGAATTAGGCTTTCATTTGGCCCTAATAAGTAGAGAATGAGCCGTGTACGTCCCCGCCAAACCAGTAAATTTGCATTCACAACTAACAGGTCTTCCTGCCAAATGGCATACATAACCTTGTAAAATAAACCAGGCTGATTATCCGCTTCAATCACTAAAGCAGGCAGATGAAACACTGGATCAACATAAAACTCAGTCTGTACCTGTTCTAAGCCAACATCCAGGTTAAATTCTACTGCCAGCATTTCTTCTACCTCAAATCTTCCCCCCAAAGCTTCCCGAATGGCACGACAAACATTTTCTGCGGTTTTCTCTGTTAGGGCTTTACTACCACGAGATACCAAAAGTTTGATAAAAACGAGCATGGGGGGGCGAATCTGTCCATACAAGCTTAAACCGTGGATTGTTAGCCCATAAGCTGCCAATACACCAAAAATATCACTGAGGAGAAAGGACTGATTGCGGTAAGCAAAATGCAAGGCACTTTTACTACCTTCTGGTTTTAGCTCAATTACAGCCCGTTTGGTCTTATAGAGACGATAAGCTAACCGTAAATTTTGCAGTTGAATTTCACTGCTCACAAATTGCTCATAAAACTGGGGGAACGCTCGATTAAAGCGTTTTAGAAGTTCCAGTGTTGAAGATTTTAAGCCAGAAGCCATCTTAGGTGTTAAAACTCGCTTGCTGATTTCGCCTGGGAATTGGGGGACTGGGGACTGGGGACTGAGGACTGGAGATAAAAAATAAAAAAGTCATCAGATGGGCTAATTTTGGTTTTTACCTTTTTACTTCCTGATTCCCCTGTGTTCCTAGTGTTCCCCATCTTGCCCTGCAATCAACTGAATTGGGAAGCCATATCAGTGTGTTAGGTTAGTTCAGGAATTTCTCCTAGCCTTGACAACAAAGTGCTAAAGTTGAATATGATTAGTGTGAAACACGCTATTAACCGACTGTTACCATGAAAAACTCTGATAAGCTCTAAATAAATTGAAAAACAAAAAGTAAGGTCGGCTTGACCTGAACTTAACGCCTGTGGACAATAAGTAGCCTTCTACCTTGGAAGAAGCAGGAAGGAATCACTAAACCTAGTTTTACTAAGTTTAGGTAAGTATTTCAGAGCAGCTTAGTTAGGACAATTCACTAATAGAATCCAATTCAGTTATACTCCCCGAACCACCTTGGCATGGGTTTTTGGAAAACTTGGTTTAGTACGTCTGAATCTGCGACAACAAGTAAAGCAAACTCTTTTGAAGAGCATACAGTAGACGCTAAAGGCAACTCTTACTCCAACAGTGATGCCTCAGGGGTCTCACGGAGTGCAGAGCGTATTGTTTTTAGCACTGAGCGAGATATTGACCTGTATGAACTAGAGGAGCTTTGTGATGCTGTCGGTTGGTCGCGTCGTCCGTTAAGAAAGGTCAAAAAAGCTATTGAGCATAGTTTTCTTGTCGCCTCAATGTGGCAGGTACGAGGCAACCAAAGGCGACTGATTGGTTTTGCTCGTGCTACCTCAGATCATGCCTTTAACGCCACTATTTGGGATGTGGTAGTTCATCCAGACTTTCAAGGTAAAGGAATGGGTAAGGCATTGATGAAATACGTCCTCAAAAAACTCAGAAGTGAGGAAATTAGCAATGTGACTCTTTTTGCTGATCCTCATGTGGTAGATTTCTACCGCACTATGGGTTTTATGCCCGATCCAGAAGGTATCAAAGGTATGTTCTGGTATCCTCATTAATTTTCTGTACCAGAATATAGCTGACTATAAAAAAGTCAGTTATTATGGTATAGTGTTAATAATGCTGATTAAAACTAAATCGGCTATCCGGGATGTAGCGCAGCTTGGTAGCGCGCCTGCTTTGGGAGCAGGATGCCGCAGGTTCAAATCCTGTCATCCCGATTTTTATGAATAAAAAACAGCGTTTTCTAGTGTTGACTAACCCTTCTTTGGTCAGGGTGTAGGGGTGTAAGGGTGGTTGAAAGTCTGATAATTTCCTGGGCTTTAAAGTTCTCACTGAAATTATTTACGGAAAAACCTGCTCTTAAAACACCCCATACCCAGTTTTTGAGAGACTTGAAAACCTTTAATTATCAGCATTTTATGTTGGTTTGATGTCCTAATCTATCTAGCTACGGCTATAAATTTGGTTTTGATTATCTAGACTTACCGTTAATGGAACAATTAATTATTCGATTGTGTCTGTGATATCTGAGAAACGCAATACAATGGCATTGACTGCCTGAAGGTGAAAAATTTTTTGCTGCATAAGTGGTAAAAGGGCTATATATCCCAGGCATTTACAGTATTGTTGGACGCATAGCAGGGTGAATGTGAGAAAAATACGCTGGATGACAGTCTAATAGTGGTAAATATCAAGATAGCGATTCTCAGGGGCTTGACAATATCACGTTTTACGAGATGATGGTTAGCATTTAATAACTGCAAAATTTTTTCACATCTCAAAGGGATTGCTATATAACTAAGACTAGTTGGTGCTGTGCCAATTCCACCATTGATCTAACTTCATAACTAAATTGAACTATTGATGCGAGTAACAGTCATGAAAACATTGGTTCGCTTGGGCTTAATATTGGGTATTGCTGGTAGTATATTATCTGCCGATTTGCCAGTAATAGGGAATCTACAAGCAGTGGCATTACCACAAGAGCAGGTAGTTAAAAAACTGCAAGAAGTTCCTGTATTTACCCTGACCAATGCTAAAGGGGAATTTGTCATTATTTCCAGAAATAACCAAGGGAAGAAAATCTCTCAAGTGGGATTTTTTATTAGTAAGCAGGATGCTCAGAAATTTTTAGACAATCGCCTCAAGAAAGAAAATCCCCAATTGGCAAGCACGCTACAAGTAAGACCTCTGTCCTTAGCTGACTACTATAAAATAGTCTTAGAAGGCAAAAAGAAATCAGACTCTATTATTTATACTTTGATGCCCATGCAAAACCAGGTAGAGTCAGCAGTTAGCCTGTTAAATCAGAGTGGTCAAAAAGGAAACCAGTTCAATGGTATTCCTTTATTTGTACCTAAATTTAAGAAGGAAAATAGCTACTTGACGATTCCGGTGGCACAAGGTAATGAGCGGTATATTCCTTTCTTTTTTGAGAAAGAGCAAGCAGTGGCTTTGTTAGACGAGTTTAAAAAAGCTGTACCACAGGAAGGTGCTAATACTGAGATTCAAGTGGTGGATTTGTTTGGTGTGATGGAAGCTCTCAATAGTAGCAATGATCCTATGATCAATAAAATTGTTCTGTATCCTTCACGAGAGTCAATCAGTTTTATTCGATCGCTAGTGCAGAAATCCCCTGCACCAAATCAACCAACATCTAGACCTGCTCCCAAAAAATAGTTAACATAGGACTTACGCAGTGTACAAATGGGACATCATGTGTGTTCACAAAATCAGGTCGTGTTGGTGTTTTGGCGACTAAGATTTAAATCAGCAGCGATCGCTATTTCATATGAGAAAAATCAACTTTTTATACCTGATGATTTTGCTCAATGCGTAAGTCCTATGAATTAACAAGACTAAGAGGTAGTGATCGCCCTTAAAAGGAATGGTAGAGCAGAAAATAAATTTAGTCTCTGGTGTACAACTTTGGCAGTGGCGTAATAGAGCGATCGCACAAGCGATCGCTGATAATATTCCTGTAGCAGAAATAGATTGGTTATTGCAAGAAATAGCAGGATTAGAGCGGTTATCACTGCGCTTAAACTCTTTTAAAGACCAAGCTGAGATTGTCATGGCTTTGTCTTTAGAAGAGTTAGAGCATTTTTGGCAAAGACGCTTAAATGATCGCTTGCCAGTACAGTACATTGCTGGTAGTACACCTTGGCGACATTTCAGACTAAAGGTTTCAAGTGCAGTTTTAATTCCCAGGCCAGAAACTGAATGCTTGATTGATTTAGCCTTAATGGCAGCTACCAAAAGAATTAAGTCACAATTGCAACAAGGACAGTGGGTAGATTTAGGGACTGGTAGTGGTGCGATCGCCTTGGGATTGGCGGAAGCCTTGCCACAAGCTACAATTCACGCTGTTGATTACAGTCCAGAAGCCTTAGCGATCGCCCAGGAAAATGCCGATAATCTCGGTTTAGCTCCCAGAATCAAATTTTATCAAGGGTCATGGTGGCAGCCTTTAGCAGCCATGAAAGGTCAATTTAGTGGTATGGTTTCTAACCCTCCCTATATTCCCAGCTATATTGTGCCGACACTGCAAGCAGAAGTAGTTAACCATGAACCACATTTAGCCTTAGATGGCGGTGTGGATGGACTAGATGACATTCGCCAATTAATAGAAGTTTCCCCCAGTTATTTGCAACCTGGTGGCGTATGGTTAATTGAAATGATGGCAGGACAGGCTGAGGCGGTGACAATGCTCCTGGAAAAGCAAGGTAGTTATGAAAACATTCAAGTTCACAAAGATTTAGAAGGTGTAGAACGCTTTGCTTTAGCTTATGCCAAACATAATTTGTAATTAAATAGTAAATTACGTCTAATGTGAATTAAAATCTTGCGAATCCCTAGATATTTGTAGGTGCGGGTTCACGAAGATCAAAAGTTAATCATAAATGATATTTGTTAACCCCCCCTACTGTTTATTGGATAGGCGGTTTTCCTAATTCACTAGGACTTACGCAAGTGTCACAATTGATCGTTGATGCGTGACGCTATAAGTCTCATGACTACGTTCACATACTTTTGCAGCGTCACACATCCTACATCAAAAATATGCCAGTTGCGTAAGTCCTATTCACATCAGGCGTAAATTACGAATTACGAATTACGTTAGCGGAGCGGGGCGTTAGCCCATTACGAATTACTATGGCTAAAGTTACCTTAGAGGAATTAATAGCTGGCGTTTGTGCTGGTGTTGTAGTGAGTTTTCCTACGGATACTGTTCCTGCGCTGGCGGTTCTCCCAGAAAAAGCGGCGTTGATTTTTGCGACTAAACAGCGTAGTCAAGATAAGCCTTTAATTTTGATGGCGGCTAAGGCAGAAGATTTATGGACGTATGTCCAAGGTAGCGCGGGAGAATATGAGATTTGGCAGCAACTAGTAAATCAGTATTGGCCGGGAGCATTGACGTTAGTATTACCTGCTAGCGATCGCGTCCCCTCAGCTATGAATCCCAATGATCCCACAACTATTGGGATTCGTGTTCCCAACAGTGCGATCGCTCAACAAATTTTATCTCAAACAGGCCCTCTAGCTACTACAAGTGCTAATTTATCCGGTCAGCCAGCTTTAGAAACTATGGCAGAAATTGATGCTCAATTCCCGGAAGTGTTGACGTTGAAATCCACAGATACAGAATTTTTCCGTGAAAATACTGCACTGAGTCAACCTTCAACTGTTGCTAAATGGACAGGAAGCAATTGGCAAATTTTACGTCAAGGTGCATTACACTTAGATGTTTAAGTTTAAGCTGGAAAGTGATTGTTTGTTTTTGTGGTCAATTAAAAAGTTAATAACTGCCAAATTATGAGTTGGAGTAACTGGATATATATCGGAGTCGGAGTATTAATAGGGTGGGGTTATCGTGGATTGGTAACGAAAAGGTCTGTAAATCCTGTTTCTACTGATTCACCAATCACCCCAAAAGATCAAAAGCACACGGGAGCATCTCAACAAGAGATCAGAAATACACGGCTAGCCTATGAAATGGCCAAAGAAATGAGCCAGTTTAAAGGGGGATTTTTAGCGCGGACTACCCATGAATTGCGATCGCCTCTCAATGGTCTGATTGGCTTACATCAGTTAATTTTGTCAGATTTATGTGAAAATCCAGCAGAAGAGCGTGAATTTATTGCCCAAGCTCATGAAAGGGCTTTAAAGCTGTTACATTTGATGGATGAAATTCTCAATGTTGTCCGCACAGAACACGGAACTAACAAGCTAGATATTCAACCCCAACCTGTAGCTGAGATTTTACAAGAAGTTTATAACTTAACTTATATGTTGGCAGTAGATCGCAATTTCAAGTTGCGAATTTTGCCTCCAGATAGTGAGACTTGTGTTTTGGCTGATCAACGATGGTTGAGGCAAATATTACTCAATTTAGTAGATACTGCTATTTCTCAGATGAAAGAAGGAAGTATTTGTATTTCTACTGCTATTAATAATAATTTTGTCCAAATTTACCTAGATTTACCTCATCATGCCTTCGTTCATCATGAGTCGATAGATTTACTCAAATCTGATGAAAATTCTGTTGAGGGTGAGCTAGAGAAAACTGCTTTGTCCCCAGGAATGAAGCTCTTACTAAATCAAAAACTCTTAGAAGTGATGGGAGGCAAGTTAGATATTTTACCCTCTCCCATCTCTCAACCAGAGCCTTTAACTAGACTACAGATATCTATGCCCCTAGCGATTCTTGAAGCTGAACTTCTACAGTAGTTAAAGTGCTAATATTCGATTGGTTATGCAGCACCATAGTTGTAGTGTTATTAACTTGGAAACCAATTTTTTCGTAGAATCTCTGTTGCTGAGTAGTCATTAAATAAACTCGCTCAACCTGCATTCGGGGATGACTTAAAACAGTTTCAACTAATTTGCTACCTAATCCAGTACCTTGGTAATCTGGGTGAATGACCACATCCCAAATTGTTGCCCGATAGATACCATCGGAATTTGCCCTAGCAAAACCAATCAACTTTTCTGCATCCCACACAGAAATTACTGGATCACTATTGGCAATAGCTATACTCAAATCTTGAATACTGCGTCCTTTTGCCCAAAAAGCTGCAAGATTAAATAGCTCTTGGAGTTGGTAAAGGTCTATTTGAGCATGGCTATGTTCACAAAACTGAATCTGAGGGTGGTTCATGATGTAGGCACTCCGATGTGGCAGTATTTTGTTACTGTCTTTCAATCATATTGTGCAGGAAATTACGGAGTTCGGATATGTATATGCAACTAAATTAAGAAAACTCTTAACTATTGACACACCCACTTCCATAAAGGATGAGTAGGGCCTTGCTGGCGGATCTGAAATACTTGTTTTTCTAGGCGTTGTTGTTCTTGACGTGGTAAACCGAGTAAAATATTGCGACTTTGCCAAACCAAAACAGAAGTAGTCATCCCAATACAAAAAGCTAAACCAATAGCAGATAAGGGATGGTAAAAGAGTCCATAGCGTATTGCTACCCAAGTAAAGTATTGTTGCCACAAAGCAATTTCTGAGCGGAGATTCCACAAACACACAGGCGCAATTGTCAGCCATAAACAGCCAACAAATATCCACCTCCCATATACAGTTAATCGGTGCAGCTTTTGGACTTGTTGAGCTAAAGATTCTGTATTACCAGAAATTGGTGGTTGTTCTGGTTCAGTCATAGGCACGACTTGATGATTAAAATTATTTGCTTAGGTAGGAAGGTTGGGGGTTGGGGGAACAGGAAAAGAAGTAACAGAGGTGTACCTAGCTTCGCAGAAATCAAATATGATTCGTATAGTTACTACTCTACAGATGTATCAGTGACTCCAGTGGCTGCTACTGCTGTAGAATTAGATTTACGTTCTCGCCAGATAGTCAAGAGGGTGCTGGCGATGAAAATGCTGGAATATGCGCCGGCGATGAAGCCAAAAATGAGAGCTAGAGCGAAGTTTTTGAGAGTTTCGCCACCAAAAAGAAAGATAGCGAACAATGGCAGCATCGTAGTCAAAGTTGTATTGATTGATCTGCCTAAAGTTTGGTTAACTGCATTATCAACAATCTCATTAATTGGTTCATTAGGAGTTGCTTTTAATGTTTCTCGAATGCGATCGTAAATAACTACTGTATCGTTGACAGAGAAGCCTGTAATGGTTAGTAGAGCCACAATAAATAAGCTATCTACTTCTGTACCGAAAACTAGACCGAAAATAGAGAATATCCCCATTGTAACGAGGACATCGTGAAGCAGGGCAATAATCGCAAATACAGCGTAATCTAATTGAAAGCGAAAGGTTAAATAGACGATGATACCTACAAACGAAACAATTAGGGCAATCATCCCAGAGGTAAATAACTCTCTCCCCAATGTCGGCCCTACGGTGTCAATTTGATTTTTTTGCTCGTCAAACGTGCCGACTTTTTCACTTAAGGCTGTTTGTAATTTGGTACGCTGTTCACGATCTAAATTTTTGGTGCGAATTAAGATGCCGTTTTCTTGGCGTGTTTCTTTGTCGGCAATAATTTGAATGCTGCTGTCTCCGAGTCCTTCGGCTTTAGCGACTTCCCGAACCACATTAATATCTATGGGTTGATCACAGTTGCCTGGTTTGGTACAATCTCGCTCAAATTGTAATCTTGTGCCACCGACAAAATCTAAACTCGGACGTAGGGGAGCGCGAATGTTGGGGTTTTGCCAAGAAATCACCATTGAGATGATACCAGTCAAAATGATCGCACAAGAAATAGTCCACCATAGCGATCGCGTTTTGTTAATACTTAGTTTCATTTAGTTACCTCTGCCTGATTCGATGCCCCTGATGTTGGCAGGTTTGGACAAAATAGTTCTGGTTTCCGCAGTGCCGGGATGGAAATGGCGACAAACATTAAGCTGCGGCTACAGGTAATAGCACTAAACATACTGACGGCTACACCCAAAGCTAGAGTTAAAGCAAAGCCTTTGACTAAACCAGCACCGAGCCAAAATAGTGCTGCACAGGCGATTACTGTTGTAAGGTTGCCATCTAAGATACTAGAAAAAGCCCGGTAAAAGCCCGACTCTACGGAACGATACAATGATTTACCTGCTCTTAATTCTTCCCTTGTGCGTTCAAAAATTAGCACGTTTGCGTCTACTGCCATGCCAATGCTGAGAATAAAACCAGCGATACCTGGCAGGGTGAGAGTGACACCTAATAAAGCAAAGCTAGCCCAAGTCAAGATGGCGTAGATGATTAAAGACAAATCAGCAATTAATCCGGGTAGTCTGTAATACACTACCATAAATATTAATACTAAAATCAGACCGGCAATCCCTGCATAGATACTGCTGGTGATACTATCTTTACCCAATGTCGCCCCAACAGTCCGAATTTCAGCAATTTCAACTGGTACAGGTAAAGCACCGCCCCGTAATTGTACGCCTAAATCGTTTGCTTCTTGGGCGGTAAATCTACCAGTAATTACCGCCGCACCGCCTGTAATCCCTGTAGCGGCAAACTCAACCCCAACAACGGGAGAGCTGATCAATTCATTATCTAAGAAAATTCCGATGCTGCGTCCTGTACCTGCGAGATTTTTAGTTAAGTTGGCAAATATTTCACCACCTTTTTGATTAAAGCGAATGGCAACATTCCAGTTGCTACCTTGTTGAGTAGGTTCGCCGTAGGCATCTTGCAGGTATTTACCATCAAGTGGTGGATTAGTACTTTCAAATAATTCGGCGATCGCTTGATTATTTTTCTGTAAATCTTCTAAATTTTTATTAATTGCGGCTTGATCGTTACTTTTTCTTAATTCTGCTTGCTTGACTTTCATCTCAGCCCGTGAAGCTTGAAAAGCCAATAATTGAGTTTCTGTATTGGGTTTTTGTTGGCGAAATTCTAACTGTGCTGTACCTCCCAAAACTCGTTCCGCTTGTTCTGGGTCATTCACCCCTGGTAACTGCACCAGGATTTTATCTGTACCTACTGTTTGGATGACTGGTTCAGAAACACCCAGTCCATTAATTCGACCTTCAACAACTTTTTTCACCCCATCTAATTCACGGTCGGTGATTTGCTTGATTTCGTCCGAGGGTTTTACCTGAATAGTCAACTGTGAACCCCCGCGCAAGTCTAACCCCAAAGGGATAGGAATCAAAGCAATAGCTGTAACGGCAGCTATGACTAAAACAAATATTAACGCTAAAAGCGATCGCTGTCTCTGCATACCATAACTCGCAACTGACAAACGCTATAATAACGCTCTTTGCATCAGTTATGAGTAGTGGGCATGGGGCAAAAAAATTCAAAATTCAAAATTCAAAATTCAAAATTGAAGAGTTTTGCTCCCCTGCTCCCTACACCCTTAAACCCCTACACCCTTAAACCCCTACACCCGCATAGCAACCATTTTCTGCACTGCTTCCACAATTTGCTCTGGTTGCACAATTGTTAGACGTTCTAGTGTGCCGTTGTATGGTGTGGGGATGTCTTGGGATGATAGTCTTAATACTGGTGCATCTAATTCATCAAATAGGCGATCGTTAATGGATGCCACTAATTCTGCACCAATACCACCGGTTCGCATACATTCCTCTACCACAATCACGCGGTGAGTTTTACGCACGGATGCACCTATGGTATCAAAATCTAATGGTTTGAGGGATATTAAATCAATTACTTCTGGGTCATAACCTTGTTTTTCTAAAGGTTTCACAGCTTGCATCACATGATGACGCATCCGTGAGTAAGTCAAAATTGTGACATCTTTACCTTTGCGGACAACTTCGGCTTTATCTAAGGGAAGTACATATTCTTCCTCTGGCAGATTTTCTTTTAAGTTGTAAAGTAAAACGTGTTCAAAGAATAATACTGGGTTATCGTCGCGGATGGCAGCTTTTAGTAGTCCTTTGGCGTTGTAAGGGGTAGAACAGGCGACAATTTTTAATCCTGGTACAGCTTGAAAGTAAGCTTCTAGGCGTTGGGAGTGTTCTGCACCTAGTTGTCTACCTACACCACCAGGGCCACGAATTACCATTGGGATTTTAAAGTTACCGCCGGAGGTGTAACGCAACATCCCGGCGTTGTTAGAAATTTGGTTAAAGGCTAAGAGCAAAAAGCCCATGTTCATGCCTTCAATAATAGGCCGCAGTCCCGTCATGGCTGCGCCTACTGCTATACCTGTAAAGCTGTTTTCTGCGATAGGAGTATCTAAAACTCTCAAATCACCATACTTTTGGTGTAGGTCTTTGGTAACTTTGTAAGAGCCGCCGTAGTGTCCTACGTCTTCACCAAGAACAAATACGCTGGAATCACGCGCCATTTCTTCATCAATGGCTTCCCGCAAAGCGTTAAAAAATAGTGTTTCTGCCATTTAGACCTTTTTTTACAACTATCGTTTTAGAATCTTATCGCGCTAGTGCAACCAATACGGTGAGCGATCGCACTAGTTAGAGATCAGTTAGAAAAGCTCAACATCAGACTAGAAAATCATCGCCTTTGCTGACAACTTTGGAAACAGTTATCATCCAGCAATTATCTACTGTGAAATTGAGCCAAAGTTATCTACTTTGAGATAGACTTTGAATTAGCAGGCTATCAGCTGCAAACTGGCGAATCAGTTACCTCTGTTACCTCATCTTCCCGAAAGCGTTTTGGCCTTCCTGGTTTGCGTTTGTGTTGTTGATTAATTGACTTTTCACTAGCGATCGCCAATTCTTCCGGTGTACATTTAAATATCCGCAAGGCTTCCAAATATTTCTTTGGTGTCATTGTTGGTTCAGTGCGCCCAGCTTCCCAATTGCGAACACTAGTTTCACTGATTGCAAGCCTGAAGGCAACTTCCGCGCGACTGACACCAGCACGCTCTCTCAGGACTTGCATATCCATAGTTCATGCTCCCATTACAAAATTTAAAGTTTTTTGCTAAAACAATTGACATTTTTTGTCAATTATGAAATTCAAAAGACTAAATTTATTATTTATATTTATTTTATAGGCGATCGCACCACTCTTTGACAAACTCAGCTAATAATTTCTGTAACACCTCATACAAAATCGACTTTTAACCTTAACAATAGTAGGTTGGGTTGACGCAAGGAAACCCAACAAAGCTCTGTATGTTGGGTTTCGTCCTCACCTAACCTTTACCCAAGATTAATTTCTCCCAAACAACCTATCCAAAAAATCAACCCTTACCGCCAGATTAATAATCCCCCGATTTGTGCGTGAATCTGTAATTTCCGCATTATTCAACGCCACAATATAAGGCTCACCACCAATCAAACCAATCAGCGCACCACCGGAAGAACCCCCAGTAGTATCGCAATCATGGAATAATACGCCATCCTTCTCCTGAACAATACCGCATCCAGCTTGATATGAAGCAGTCCAACCCTGACCAGCAGACAGGAACTCATAGCCTTTTTTTCTAGTATCAGGGAAGTCACCAGAATAACCAACAAAAAAGAGTTTATCTTGATTTTTCAAGAAACTGGCAGTAGAAAGAGATTGCCAACCCAAATAACCATACTTACGACCAAGTGGCCTATCAATTACCATCACCGCCCAATCATTGATTTGATTACTGAGTTCATCTCCAGTAAAATCAGTACCATAAACGACACGCTCAACTACAGCGATATCTCTTTTATTAGGAACAACACGATTAATTACATTGGGTAAAAATCGAATTTCTCGACTTAATTGATTGGTTCTAGGGTCAATCACACAATGAGCATTTGTTAAAACCAGCCTTTCACCAATTAAAGTACCAGTGCAATGATAATCTCTAAAATCAGTAGTTGTTCCCTGCACGCGCCCAATAGTTGACCAAGGATATTCTCTACTAATCATCGGGATACGGTCATCCCAATCAATAATTGCTCTGTCTGGTGGATAGGGTTTTTCAGATTGTTGCAGATTAGCAGGTTTGAACGGCTTACTATTACTTAATAGATTTAATTTACCTGCATCTTCGAGTTTAATAAATTCTGGTGCTTTCGTTTCTTTTGCTTGGACAGATACCCAACTGCCTAAAGTTGTAAAACTCAAAATTCCTGCAAGGAAGCAAGCAAGAAATACAGCCAAAGGTTGTTTATAAAAATGCTTTTTAGTCATTATTCAAACTCCTTAATTGCAAACTAATCGATGATGCTCTGAGAAGTAGGGTGTGTTAGGCGTAAGCCGTAACGCACCTTCTCCAACGCCTTCGGTGCGTTACGCTGTCGCTAACACACCCTACTGGACTGCTGACTTTTCAACGTATTTGGAAAACCCCTCCCCTAAAAGAAGAGAAG
>JBODRP010000031.1:0-30916 GCA_050633005.1 Trichormus sp.
GTGGGTTCCAGAAGTCTATATTCAGCGAGCCAAATTCTAAAGGAACCATATCAACGCCCAGGGCAGGATCATTGTTGGCTGCTAGTATGTGTTTAACGCGATCGCTAACTAGGCTTTCTTTAGTAACGTAATTAAGTGTAGGATTAATAATTAAATCCGTTTTTTCACGGATGCCTTGAATAGCTTCTAGATAAACTTCTACATCATTAATCCACTCACCAGTAACTCGATCTCGTCCATGCCAATGAAAGATAGATGCTCCCGCTTCCCAAGCGCGCACCGCTTCTTGAATTATCTCCTCTGGAGTATGTGGGCAATGAGGGTTATCTTTGCGAAAATCAGAATCGTTACTGCGACACTCGATAATCAGTGGTAGTTGACCGTTCATAGTTTTCTGCCTATATATTAGGTAATTTTATATTTGTGTTTCCTGTTGCCTTTGCCCTACTTTGTCCCTATAGAAAGTTAAACATTTTCATGTCAATTTCGGCTAGTCATTTAGGCAGATTTTGCTCAAGAATTAAGCTCACTTCTTTTTAAATAAATGCCAGTAGGCGAACCTAAAACTTCTCCATTATCATAAATCAAATTTCCCCGTAAAAAGGTACTTTTGACTTTTCCTGTTAACTCCATCCCTGCAAAGGGTGTGTAACCTTGCTGTGATTCAGAATCAGCAGCGTTAACCACAAAACTTTCATGGGGATTTAATAATACTAAATCTGCATCATAACCAATAGCAATATCTCCTTTTGTTAATAATCCAAATCTCCTTGATGGATTCCACGATAGCAATTGAGCCATGTGGTTGTAAGACATTCCCCGCTTACTACCTTCACTAAATACACCAGAAAGTAAATATTCTGTACCACCAAAACCAGACTTAGCTAACCAAATATTATTGGGGTTTTTGGCATTGATTTTTTGTTCCGCCGCACAACAAGCATGATCACTGACTATCCAATCTACTTGATGGTTGAGTACCGCTTGCCATAAGTATTCTACATCAGCACGGGGACGAATTGGGGGGTTAACTTTCGCCCAAATTCCGTTAGGGGTATCAACATCTAATAATAAATGACCAACAGTAACTTCTCGCCGAAAATTAATATGAGGAAAAGCAGTTTGCATTGTCAAAGCTGCTGCCATTGCTTTTTGGGAACTCAGATGCAATAAATTGATATTTGCACAGTTAGTTTCATGTGCTAAATAAGATGCAATACAAATTGCTAACCCTTCAGAATGGGGAGGACGTGCTGCACTATAAGCGTGTAGTCCACTCAGGCTAGCATCATTTTCTACTATTTTGGTGTAGGCGTTGAGAATTTCGGCAACTTCGCAATGTAAACTTAAGCTAATAGTGTCTTGTGCTTGTGGGTATTTTTCTCTTAACTTTGCCAACCCCCGCATAATAAACTCAAAATGAGCAAAGTCATATCTTTCTGATTTATTAATCATTAAAAATAAGTTTTGTTGGTCAGAAAGACCATGCAAACCATAGCCACCATAAAACATAAAGATTTTAAATGAAGTAATGCCGTATGTTTCAAACAGCATTGGTATTTCATCAATATGCTGGCTACTAATAGGGGCGATATGATAACTGTAATCAACAAAAAAATTGTCTTGAGATAATGCTAATACTTCCGGGAAAAAATCTTGGTATGAACCGCCTTTGTTGAGATAATACTTTCCTGTACGGATGTAGTTGAGGCTAGTTGTGACTCCCCCCATTGCGGCGGCTTTGCTTTCGGCGACTGCATCTTGGTCGAGGGGTTGGTAAATACCGATGTGCATATGGGCATCTACGACCCCAGGAAAGCCTAAGAGGTTTTTGGCATCGAATACTTGTTTAGCTGTGTCTGGGTTAATATTAGGGGCAATCTGGGCAAATTTCCCATCCTTGATTCCCAAATCAAGGAGTTCGACACCATCGTTATGGGGACGAACTACCCGCACATTTTTGATAATTTTATCTAATATAGGAGGTTCAGACACAGTAGACCTCATGGGGGCAGGGGGCAGGGGGCAGGGGGCAGGGGGCAGGGGGCAGGGGGCAGGGGGAGAAAAACTCTTAAATTTTGAATTTTGAATTTTGAATTTTGAATTTTTCTGCCCAATGACTATTAACAATTAACTAATTCAGGAGGATTTTGGCGTGGAGTGGCGAATTCAGGCTATTCGTGGAGCAACAACCGTTTCGGAAAATACAGTGGAAGCTATGCGGGAAGCGGTGACGGAACTGCTAGAAGAACTGGAAAGACGAAATCGATTCCAGCCAGAAGACATGATTAGTGTGACGTTTTCTGTAACGCGTGATTTGGATGCGGTTTTTCCGGCGGCGATCGCTAGACCGAGGCCAGGTTGGGATAATGTAGCTATGTTAGATGTGCAGCAAATGTACGTTGAGGGTAGTTTACAGCGTTGTATCCGGTTTTTAATCCACGCCTATCTACCCATCTCTACCCCCATTCATCATATTTATTTGCGTGAAGCGAAAAAACTGCGTCCTGATTGGAGTTTACCCCAGGTGTTGCCAGCACCGCAGCCAGTAGTAGAATCAAAAGTTTAAAATAATCTCTCTTAGAGAAACTGCTGAATTTCTTTGACTGCATTGATGATCAGAGATGATGCTTTGTTAATTTCTATGGCAGTTGTAAATTTACCAAGACCAATTCTCAATGCTCCTTCAATGATATTTAGTGGGAGGTGCATTGCTTGTAAAACGTGTGATGGTGCAATTGCACCCGATGAACAAGCTGCACCTGTGGAAATGGCTAAATGGTGACGAACTCGTGCAATGATGGCAGTATTAGAAATATCAGGGATGGAAATGTGTAAGTTACCTGATAAACGGTGGTTTAAGTCTCCATTCACTACTAAATCGGGAATTGCGGCTTGGAGTTGGTTTTGTAGCTGATCTCGTAAAATGGCGATCGCATTTTCATCTTGTTCCATTTCCAATCGTCTCAATCTGCAAGCTTCCCCCAAACCGGCGATTCCGGGGACATTGAGTGTACCTGATCTCATACCCTGCTGATGTCCTCCACCGTAAATCATTGGTGGGAGAGGATGATTTTTTCTCACGACTAATACACCCACACCTTTAGGTGCGTAGAGTTTATGTGCTGAAATTGCTAGATAAGTAATTCCCCAGTCTTGGAAATTGAGGGGAATTTTGCCGGCTGCTTGGGATGCGTCGCATAAAAACGGGATATTGTGAGAGGATGCGATCGCGCCAATTTTTTTGATGGGGTAAATTGTCCCGACTTCATTGTTAGCCGCCATCATACAAAGTAAAGCCGCACCATCAGCACAGACTTTTTCCAGATGTTCTAAATCAATCTGTGCTTGTTGATTAACTTTTAACCAAATAATTTCCGCCAGTCCTTTTTTAACTAAGGCTTTGCAGGTATCTATAACGGCTTTGTGTTCCACTGGGGAAACAATGATTTTGGCGGGGGTATTTTGTTGTGCAATTTGTCCTTGAATTACTAAATTAATGCTTTCTGTTGCGCCAGATGTAAAGATAATTTCTTTGGGTGAGGCGTTGATTAAGTCTGCTATTTGTTGACGGGCTTGTTTAACTGCTTTTGCGGCTGCATTACCATAATTATGATCTACACTATTGGCGTTACCAAAGGCGGTAGTCATATAGTACATGACTTTCTCGGCTACTCTGGGGTCAACGGGGGTAGTTGAGTGGTAGTCTAGGTAGATTATGTTAGTCATTTTTTAACGCGGAGGAACGCGAAGGAAACGCAAAGTAACGCAGAGAATTATGATAACAACTCTCTCAAGTCTCTGAGTATGTAGGGTGTGTGACGCTGGGAAAGTATTTAAAGGTAGTAATAAGAGTTATAGCGTCACGCACCAACCATCGATTGTGACACTTGCGTAAATCCTGGCTTTCTCTCATTCCTGACGTGGATCTGATTGCGGGGGATGCCAACCAGCTTCTACCCAAAAACGACGAGCCACTTGAATCGAAGGCTCATCTCGACGCTCATCATTGAAATCAAATCTCTCGCTAGTAGCTCTCCCTGTAGGAGTTGTCCCTAAAATCTTTATCCCGTCTTTTGTCCAGATAAAATGCTCAGACCATTTTTGCTGACGGGGATGAAATAGAGGCACTTGTTCTTTAGTTTCGGGATCAGTAGCCGTTATAAAATTATAGTGACGCTCATTACAGCGATGACAAGCTAAAGCCAAATTATCCAGTTCATCAGAACCACCCAAAGACTGCGGCATAATATGGTCAATGGTAAAACGGTCTGGACTTAAGTATTCTGGCGAGTGGCAGTATTCACAAAGATATTTAGCTCGTTGTCTTACAAGTTTTCGAGTTGGTTCGGACACCATTTACTTTTTGCTGCTAGTTGAGCGTTAATCAAGGTAAAGATTCGCTCTAGTTCTGAGATACCTATATATTCGGCTTCTTCTTCAGGAGTGAGCGCATCAGCTTTTTTCTTCTCTAACAGTTCTTCAAAACGAGACTGTAGCTCATCAGTAAATTTAAACAGATAAATATCACCAAATTCACTCATCTTAACACCAGAAGATATTAAAGATGAGGGTTGAACCATCAATTGAGTAGTCATTGTCTGTTGATAGCGTCTTTGATTCTATTGTGCCTCAATTAATCAGCGATCGCAGTTTATCATTCTCCAGAAACGGAGAGAATTATCATCTCAACTCTCTCAACTCTCTGCGCCTCTGCGTGAGATTTAATCTTACTCATTCTCTAAAAACCTCCTAGCAACCCTCCCCCAATCAATGCGCGTATCTTGAGCATTTTCTTTAAATTTACCATCTGGCTGCTCATCTTCATATCTAGCCCATGCCATCAAGAGTAACTTTAACCCATCCAAAGAATTAACTAACCGAGAACGTAAAGTATCTACATCAGCTTTATCAACATCCTCTTCTAAGATTTCAACTAAATTTTGATAAGCTGGATGATTAGTATTTAGAGTCACAATAATTGCCCCTCCTCTCGGTTTAACGGAGAAGAAAGCCGGAGTATCAAGGGGTGCTTCAACAAAGGTATATTTCAAGCCATCATCTACTGTAGTAGCGGCTAATAATTCGGCTTTAGTTTCTGTCACTCCCTCTTCTTTGAGAGTTTCTTTAATTACTTGTTTGCGTTCTTCTTTGGGTAATTTTTCATCTGCATCACTTTGACCTTTATAACCTTGTGATTTACGCTCTTGAGTTACAGTAGTTGCAACTTTTTCAGGTTTATAAGGGTCATGGCGTTTTTCAGTGGCGGTACGAGTTCCTTTTGTTTGATTTTTAATTAAGCGACGAATTAAACTTAGTTGACTGCTGATTTTATGGGCTAATTCCAATAAAGGAAATTTTGGATCTTCATCTTGGAGTAATTCTTCTTTTAATTGAGTAACTGTTTTACCTTCTTCTAATAAAGACTCAATATCTAGTTGTAAAATCTCGCCAAAGTTCCGGGCTGATTGTTTGTTATTGGTAACACCAAAAATATCATCAAGTAATGGATTAAATTCAATTTCAATTCCCCACCAGCGTTCTGTAGGGTCATAATTATTTACTAAGTTTTGGTCTAGTTCTAATTCTCTTCCTGCGCGCACAACGGAAACACCAACATTTTTAGCTGCGTGTTGTCCGTGTGGTAAACTACCAGGGTTTTTTCCTGGTTCAGCTTGACGCGCTTCTTCTTTAGCATAGGAGAAACGGACTTTGACATCATGTTCTTTGTCTTTAAAGTTAATTTTATAAGTAGCTTCATACGATGTATCACCTTCCCAGGGGCGGAACATGGCTTGATTATTAAATGGTGCGGGACAGGAGGTTTTTTCTATTAAATAACCAGGGTCATTTGGTAGGGCGTATTTTTCTAAAATCAGGTTATATAAAGCATCTAAATCAAAAGCTACCATGCGGATTTTGACATCGCCGCTATTAATGAATTTGCGATACATTCTGCCAATTACAAATTCTGAGTTATCAATAATTGCTTTGCCAGTGCGCCAAATACAACGGTCGATTTTTGACCATACTACTAATGTGCCACTTTCGCCAAATTGTTGACCAATTCTTGTCCAATTTGTGGGAATTGCTTTAGGTGTAGGTTCTGGTACTTCTGTCAGCCGTTGATTTTTAATTTCATCTAAATCAAGATAACTATGCAGTGCATTATCTATGCCATTTTGCCATGACCAGACATCAACTCTCTGACATTGAGAAATAGAAGACGAGGGTAAACCCATTCCAAAACGACCGATTCCAGTGTGTTTGTCTTCGTCTAGATATGTACCGTTACCAAATTGCAGGGCGAGACGTAAGACATTCGCATCCATCCCACAACCATTATCTAATACGGCGATTTGTTCAATGCGCGATCGCCTCCTCACTTCCCCCTGTTCTTTCCGTTCCCCACACAGCAATTCTACTTGCGATGCACCAGCTTGAATGGCATTATCCATTAATTCGGCTAAAGCGTAGGCGGCGTTTTTATAACCGTTATCGCGCATGGCTTGGACTGCGAGGTCTGTGGGAACAATATCATCAAAAACTCCTGGGTCTGAAACCCCCTGCTTTTAGCAGGGCTTTGCATGGTAGAATTAGTGTGGTCACTGACCCACTGTCCGTCGATGGAGACATAAACCCTAACATCAAAGTTTGCGATACTATGCGCTTCGCGCCAGCGATGCCAAAGCAACGGGGAAGAAAAATCGGTAGACCGGGAAAAGAGGATAGGGCAATGGACAGTCCAACCCTTGAATCAAAATACACAAGAATTCTCTTGTTGAGATTTCGATACATAAGAACCGCAGGACTTGCGGGGATAGTCTGTGGAGCGAACATAAGACCAAAACTCCTTGCGGGTGGAGGCAGTTGCAATGAAACAGAAACCTAAATCGTGAGGTTTAGGAATCACCGCACTGTTAGGGCGGTGAGAATGTCAAGGGCGTTATTCATGGGTTTTCCTCCAAACGTCTTCCCAGTTGTGAAAGGCTGATGCAACTGAACCAAAACCAGGAAGTTGGCTATCAACAACGGTGACTATTTCGGCGGTAGCATTACCCCCAGCTTTGATTCCTCTGATGGCGCGTCCTACCATTTGGCTGTAGAGAACCAGGGATTTGGTAGGACGGGCGATAACAGCAGCACTGGTTTTAGGTGCGTCGAAACCAGTGGTTAATACGCCGTAGTTACATAAAATCTTGGTTTGGGTTTGTTGGTCTTTAAAGCTGTGAATCAGTCTTTCTCGTTCCGATTTGGGGGTTTCCCCTGTGACAGCATCAGCATGGAAACTGCGTAAACGCAAAATCGAAGCGATGAGTTTGGCGTGTTCCACGGAGGTATTAAATACTATGATGCGTTGATGATGTGTGGCGAGTGCTTCTAGTTCTAGGATGATGCGGAGGTTGCGTTGTTCGTCTGCGGCTAACCGATTGAGGATATAGGGGGGAATGTCTAATACAAATTCAAAATTCAAAATTCAAAATTAAGAATTTCAGGTGTAAACCCAATTAGGGCTAAAACCTTGCAGAGTAGCTAAAGAAATCAAAGGTTGGACAGTTTTTGTATAAACATTAATCAGGATTTCTAAATTTAATAAGTCATCTGGTTGATCAACTTTCAACTCTGCCACAAAAGATTCAATATCATTTAACCATTTTGTTTGAGAGACATTTTGCTTATAAATAGTTAAGCCTAAATGCTGTAATGATACAAAATCACAGAAATATGCTTCTGACGGTAAATTATTAGACTTAGAAGAATTAACAGATTTTGTAGTCGGAATTAAATTCCATAATTGATCATGAGCTACAAAAGACCAAGGTAAATAATGATCTAAAGAAATTTCATTTTTATTTAATTTAATTTTAGAATAAATACATTCAATTTCTCGATGTTCTAAAATCGTTTTCCAATATTTAGTTTGATTACCTAGAGAATCTCTCTCTTGTGGCATAAATAATTTATTAACTACATTAGGGGTGCTGGGGTTTCTCTGCTGCATATAATTCAACCATTCCCAAGCAGCCCAACCCCTAACTATTGTGTAATTTTCCTCTAAATACTGAATCCAGTCAGGATGCAAAATAATGGCGTTACAATTTTTCTGGTCTTCAGAATTGAAGCAATATAAAGGCTTTTTACTATCAAATTGATTATTAGCTAAATTAATAATAGTGGGATTAACATCATAATCTTTTAAGCCCCTTGTTTCTTGGGCAAAGAAAGGACGAATTAAACGATAAGATACATAGCGATTAATTGAAATAACAATATCATCGAGATTTTGGTTATTAATAGCTGTACGTAAAAGCTTTTTATCTGTATCTCTAAACTTTAAAATTGGTTCTGTAATTTCTAGATCAAGAGCATCTAATTTATTAGCAATTTGGTCTTGCTTGCCAAAAGATAGTTTAAAATAATTGTGAGGATACCAAGCATTAGCTAACATCTCGACAATAATTTCCCGAAAGCTAATAGGTGATAAAGTATCAAAGTTTCTTCTCTTGAGAATATCTAATATTGATAGAAAGTAAAGATATTTATATGAGTTGGTAATATTGTTAAATATTTGGGATAAAACTGTAACGTTAACTTTATCTGATAGTGGTAAATCCTGATTCATGATGGGATTTCTAAATAAAATTAAATCTCCTAAATATACTTGAATAAAATCATTTGCGGCTGATTGATTAATCTTATTTAACGCCTTGACAATTTCTGCAACAGTTTCAGCCGTAGGATCAATTTTTTCATGATACCAACGGAAGACAATCGGACGCTCAACACCTAAACCCGCCGCCAGTTGGCTTTGGCTGATGTCGTAAGTCTCTAAAACCTGTTTAAGTGCTTGTCCTGCTTTTCCCATAATTTCCATTATCACAGGATAGCGATCGCAATCTTGTTAACTTTTATGATAACTTTTGTCACATGTTAGTTATCATATATGATAACGAAACAGAGATAATGTTAAACAGGTGCGTTATGGCGGAAGAATTTATGAGATTAGAAGATAGCGGTAGCAATCAAGTCCAGGTAAGGCGAGAAAAGATAAAGCACATATTAGTCGGTAGTCCTGAACTAGTCAGGAGAACAATCTATCAGTTACATACTACAGGTTATGCAGAGGTTGGCTCTTGGTCAAAACCAGTCATAGCAGGAAGTTTAGGTGAATTAGGCGATGTAGTGAGTGTATTAATTAGACAGCAAGGTTAGGAAATAAAATATACAGGAGTTAGGGCGATCGCACTAGCTCTTGTCAAAATAAAATATTTAATATTGGTGAGAATTACAAATGACAAGCTAAACAAGGTAAACTATCATCTTCTTTATCTAAAATTGCTTCTAATGTTTCAGCTACATAAGAGTTAAACGCTTCTTTTTTCTCTTTAGCCATTAACTTCTCATGTTGAGCAATAATTTCATCCTTGCGTGTTAAAAGCTGCAATAAACTTTCCCCATCAGTCCAAGTATAGGTACGTCCATCAGCATGATTAGATTCATACTCAACAGCCTTTTGAAATAAATCAGGATGTTCTTGCGCCAACATTACCCATTCATACTTGCGTTGGAAGAAACAGAAAAAACACCCAGAACGACTGCGCCAGCGATAATAGTCAGGGAGTCCAATACCACTTTCTTTTAAAAGCCGAATAATATCAGCCTGAACTAAACCCCTTTCCTTAAACGGAAACACAGGTGTAATATTCGGTTTAGTGGAGATATAACCCTCACGGTTTTCATCAGCACGGATACCAATGTAACTAATAGCCTCATCATCCCCCACAAAATCCTCCAACGGCTTAATTTTCATCTTCACCGTACACCACCGCATTTGGGGAGAAGGTAACAAACCATCATGAATCGCTAACCAATGATCAAAACCGCGTTTATCACTGAGATAATGAATTTTAATCCCCAAACGTGCCTTAATGCGGTCAAGATAATCGTAAGTTTCCGGTAATTCCTTATGGGTATCACAAAAAAAGTATTCCATCTCTGGAATTTCCCTATGCAGTAACACCGCTAAAGCCGTGCTATCCTTCCCCCCAGAAAGCCCGAGTATGTGTCTAGTTTTTTTCTCCGCCATGCTGGTTTTTTAGTGCGCTTAGGCAACTACATTAATCGTACTAATATTTTAGCAAAGGTGTAAAGATAATCTGTAGCCTTTTTAAACTTATTTTAAAATTGCCTAGTAATATCACTGTTATAGTTAGCCTTTGATCAACTAACCAATTAAGGTTTTATACCTCAGCACGGTTCAATTAAATTTAGTAGGGTGTGTCACTATAAGAACCCCTCCCCCAACCCCTCCCCTGCAAGGAGAGGGGAGTTTTGCTCCTCATTCCTATCATCTATCCCACTATTGCTACCACCTTGAAGCAATCCTCCCCTGCAAACAGAAGGGAGTTTTGCTCCCCCTTCCCTTGTAGGGAAGGGGGTTGGGGGGTTAGGTTTTTATCTAAACTTATAGAGATTTAGGGAGTAGATGGTAAAGCGATCGCATTGTCAAAATCGGCAAAATAACACGATTACTCGTCAAAAACATCGGCGCATAAGCTAAAAAAGATTAATTTACGAGTTCTCATATTGATTTACGGCTCGTGAAGTTGATAAATAAATCGTAAATTAGATTTACGAGTCGTAAATTAGATTTTGGACTTGCAAAACTTGATTTACACATCCTCTAAACGATTACGTGACGGTTACGCGACGGTTACGCGATCGCACCAGTTATTTATAATTTTAAAAACTAGAAAACTCAATAATATTCAAATTAGATGACACGGTTCATACATGACAAATTTGCTAAAGACTATCTAGAAGAACTACTAAAAGACTACGGAGAAGTCAAAGCATCAGAAAAAATCTCAGGAGAAATCAAAGAAATAGATGTATTCTTCACACCGAACAAACAGCAAACACCTAACTTAGAAATCCTGGGTTTACTAGGAAGATTTGCCGAAAATCCAGCCATCATAGAACCCTTCCGCAATCCAGCATCCACCGATGAAATCTGTGATTGTATACTCAAATTATTAGAAGTCAAAGCCTCACTGCGACGAGAAGCTAAAACCAACAAAACCAAACTTCAAGACGCAGAAATTCCCCAACTGTGGGTACTGACTCCCACAGTATCCGAAACTAGATTATCTAGCTTTGGAACTATCCAAAAACCCAATTGGATATCAGGAGTACATTTTCTTCCAGATGCACTACGCACAGCCATTGTTGCCATACATCAACTACCACAAACACCCGAAACACTATGGCTGAGACTTTTAGGTAGAGGAAACATACAATCCCAAGCAATTATGGAATTGCAAACGTTACCATTAAATCATCCATACCAAAAAGCCACCCTCGAATTAGTTTACAACCTGCGGGAAAACTTAAGAATCAACCAAGAATTAGAAACAGACGATAGGGAGTTAGTTATGCGATTAGAACCACTTTATCAAAGAGATAGAGAACAAGCTATATGGGAGGGAAATAAACAAGGAGAAGAACGTTTAGTTCTACGTTTACTCAATCGCCGACTTGGGGAAATTAATCAATCATTAATCGAGAGCATTCAAAGATTATCAATTGAACAATTAGAAAATCTAGGAGAAGCATTACTAGACTTTTCTAACATTGCTGATTTAGAAACTTGGTTAAACCAACAACAAGAATAAACCATCAAAAATCAAACTTAAATTGTAGGGTGTGTTACGGCTGTGAAAGCATTTGGAAGTGTGAGCAAATCATATCTAGCCGTAACGCACCGTATGATGGTGGTGCGTTACGCTTTGCTTGAACGCACCCTACTTAATAATTGTTATCTTTCTTCATCAGGATTAAGCCAGTTTTCTACCTTTAAATTAGAAACGCGGGAAAATTCCCTAACATTGGCTGTAATTGGCTAAGTCTTCATCCAGTGGTTCAAGAGTAGAAAGTGTTTCTAGGAGTGATTTTTTCTGAATAGGAGAGATGATAGCGAAGGGAATGCCATTTTGAATGATAGTGAGAGGTTCACCTGTTTTTTGCGCTTGGTTAATTAACTTTTGAACAGTTTCAGGCAGTTCTGCAAATGTAATTTGTTTCATTTATCCTGTTTTGACCAATCCTCAATTTTTAAATCAGGGACTTGAGAAAAGTCTCGATAATTGCGCGTCAATATGATAGCATTATTGCTCAAGACAATTGCTGCTATTCTCATATCCTTTTGCAATCGCTGTTTCGATAAAGTTGGATTTTCTGTTAGCAATTGCTGAAACATTTCACCTGCTTTTTGATCAAAATCCAACACTCTCACCCGTCCGAATAAAGTAACTGTCCGGCTCAACTTACCATATAACCGCACAATACCTTCAACATCTCGCGCCGCATTGATTCGCACCACCCAACCATTAAACAATTCCTGAACTGTCACAATAGAAATCGCTACCTGTGAACCTACTTCAGCCACTCGACGGCTTACCTGTGGATGTCGTTCTAGTAGTAACGAAACATGATCTGTGTCTAATACCCAAAGGCTCATACAGTATTATTTATATCTAATTCACGCTCATCACGAAGTTCCTGCGCTAGTTGTGCAAACTCTTCATCTCCCTCAAAAATTCCAATAAAATCTGTCCAGGGATTATTGGTTACTTCTAGCGTCAGCACTTCCATATTTGCCAGTTTAGCCTGAACTTGCTCCTGTACAGATGCGATCGCAATTTCACGAGTTTCAGCTTCCACCATACAATCAGGTAACTCTGGAACTGACGCGATAAAATTTCCTGACTCAGCTTGTTCAACTAGAACATGAAGAGACAATTTATGTAAACTTGTGACGGCTAGAAGATTCATAACTACTGTTGCTAGGTTCTCTTTCCCTATCATAATGCTTCCATTAACCAGCATTTTTCCCCGCTATTTCATCGTTCCCCTTATCGCCAATTTGCGCCACTGTCTCAGGTAAATCAAAATTTAAAATCCGTTCACTTAACTTGGCTAAAATCGCCTGTCTTAACTGCTGATCATCAGGTAATTTTGCTAAAATGTCGTCAACAATCTGCTCAACCTGCGACTCTCTCTTATGATCTACCCATACCATTCGATTGATATCATTACCATCAGGACGAGTGATAGTAATACGTCGTGCTTCAAAACCTTCGCCTTTGGCGGCGACTTCTTTTTGTAAAGCTTCCAAATTCTTAAACCGCCGCACCAAATCGGCTAATTTCATCTCAAAGGCAACTGCATCATCATCAGTCCAAGATTCTGCCGGTTTATCTGCTACAATCATCACCAAAGCTTCTAACCATTGAGCATCAGTTTTAGTTTCATCTGATGCAGCCCGAATAAAGCGTTTGAGTAAAGGTTCAATACATTTTCCGGCTAAATAATTCGCCCTAACTCGCAAATCTTCCCGCAATTTTGTTTCTGGACTTCTCACACCAAATGCTTCATAAATCAGTTTTTGACAATCACTTAATAATTGATCGTAAGCTGTATGAATATCTCTCAAAGCATGAACTAACTTAGTCCGTAAAGTTCTCGCTGTTACGCCATCATCACCAGTTTCCGTCCCAATTGCAGGTAAATTACAAGCTGCGGGTAAAGCTTTAAATAATAATTCATCCGGTTCAACGGTGGTTTGTAATGCTTTTAAAATTGCTCTCGGTTCTGTTGCTAGTCTTTTAGTTTGTTGAGTGTACTTCGGCAACTTCTTAACAAATTGATAAAGGGGAGTCACCACAGTTAATAAAGTCGCGTTACGCACTTTACCTAATTTCTTTAACTGGGGATTGCGTAAAATAACTTCCAATTCTTTGAAAACTTCCGCCCTTAAACCCACAACTGCAAAATACTTAACTGCAAACCTTTCGGGATATTTAACTAACAATTCAAAATGTTCTGTTCCCAATACCGGAATAAATGTCCCATCTTGATATAACCCTAAATCATCAGCGTGATACAACAACACAGCCGCTAAAATCACGGGAACTGCACCCTGTTTTACCCCGAATGGCGGTGCTGATAAATGTTGATAAAGTAAATCAAAACTTTGGCTTTTTTCTGTTGCTGCTAAACAAAAATCTTCAACGGCTTCCCACAGAGAATTTAAACCAGAATTTTCCAATGGTGGGTAAAAATCCCATACTTCATCTTCTTGACGATAAATCCCTGTTTCCTCTAATAGAGAATAATACATACTCACTTCCGGGCCATATCCTTCTAAGCCCAATCTTTCCTCATGCTGATGTTCCAACATCGCCTGAATCAATTCCCGTCTAGCTTTCGCCCCTTGGGAGGTTAAATCGCGGCGGTTGATTAATTCATTCCATAAAATCGGACTGTGATGATAAGTGCGATCGCAAATCTCCGACAGCTTACTATTAAAGTCAGTAATGTTGTTTAATGTCTCGACTTGTCCCTGAATCCAACATTGCTGATTTACCCCAATACTAAAGCACTGATTCAGGGTTTCATCTAAAAATTCTTCCGCTTCTTGTAGGCGATAATTTACCTCTTTTCTTGCTACCCCGTCAGTTTGCAACTCTTTGGCAATTTTTTTGATATTACTTAACGCCACAAATTCCAGGGTACGTATTCGCAATATCTCTAAGCTAGCCGCACCCAAAATCACCAATGGTTTACCGTCGCTAGTGGTAGCAGGAACAGCACTCGGAACTACATCATCTACCCAATACCCAACAAAACCATCGGCATCTATGCTATTGCAACTTAACTGACTTAAATCTTGGGAACTATCTAAATAATGGCGTTCAAAATAACGCAAAGTCCCCGTTTGGTAACTGTGACGCTGTGCAACTAAAGGCTTGAGGGGACGGTGTAGAGATAATAGTTTAACTAAAGGACTTCTTTCTTGTTGTATATAATTACTTAATTCACCGTCAACATTAAAATCTGAACCTTGCCAAATCCGCAATTCATCTAACTGACGACGATGAGTAATCAGATTTTGTTTGAGTAGTTTATCAATAATTTCCTGCCAATAATTAATCTCGGCGGCTGTCGGGAAATTACACATAGCTAAACAAACTAAATTTCTCGTTGCCCGCAGTGAACCTGTAATAGTAATTAAGTTAAAAATCCCAATTGTTTTTAATACCCTGAGACTATCTTCTTCTAAACGTTTCGCATCATTAATTAAATCTTGCACCTCTACCCATCTTTGCAAATTTGGGCGAGAAGCTAAACCCATCCCTGCCGATTCAATAAAATAATCATAAACTTGATATACTTTGAGACAGGGTAAATTATAATCTTGAACCGTTTCTGATTCTAAAAAGTTCCGAAATGATAAAGGCTCACTACTTGTTAAAAATGTAAATAAAGAACGGTCATTTTGAGCATACTTTTGACACAGGCTCGGTAAAACCAAAGCTGATAAAGGATGTAGGGGATAAACTTTTTTAATTACTTCTTCTGTAACTTCTTCATCAACAATGATTGATGCTAAATACTTATTCCATTCCTCAGCATAAGTATTAGTAGCACTTTTGATATTATCTGCGGCTGATGAGTCAATTGCTTCACCAATCAAACTCATCATTTGTCCAGATGATTCAGTAAAAGGAATATCCTCAAATCGTCCCTGAATCTTCGCCCATTCGTTTTTTTGAATAGTAGCTAAACGTTGACCATATTCGGCAAAGGCTTGATGTAAAATCCCTAAAATATAAATCGGAGTTTTGCTATCTTTTGGTAATTCCGCTAATTGTTGCAAAAGATATAAATCTTCATCTCCTTGAGCATGAGCCGCATACTCTAAATTCTTCCCTAACTCATCAATAACTAAGAAAATTCCCGTTTGCGATTCCTTAGCCAATTCCAACACCAAATGCGGAATTTCCCTACTATCAACCTTACCGCCATCATTAATTTCTGCTTCTAAATCTACTAACTGACGCACAACATTGATTTTGTTTCTTTGGCTAGCAGTCCAAAAATTATCAACGCCAGTTAATAAAGCCCGAATAATAGTATGACTAATTGGTTCTCTTTGTCCCGTGGCTACAGCCAGAATTAATCCTTTCGGGTTAATCTTTTCTTGAATTAATCGATAAATATCACTATCTTTACCTAATTTATCTTCAGCTATTGATAAAGCTTGAGTGTGTATTTTACTTTGAGAATTAGCTACAAGGGAAATTAAATAATGAGCAAAAGCAGATTTACCAGTTCCATAAACACTAGTTAAAGTCCAAGCTCTATTGCCTTCTTCAGCATTAAAATTATTTAAAATCCGTTTGAGAGAATCAATCGCTCTTTTAGTCAGCACATAACCGTCTAAAGCTTCCACACTATCTAAATCTCTTTCTAAGTTAATAGAGCGAGAATACCGACGCTGGAGACTAAAATAATGTGACAGCTTTTTGTTAGTCATAATTGTACTCATTTTTATCAATAAATATATAGATAAATCCTAATTAACCCATTTCCAATCCAATGCCCTATGCCCTATTCCCCAAAATAATATTTCTCTAAAATTTCTTCAGCTAAAATTTCAGGATTCTCCGGTAAAGATAATTGAATTAGCCCAGCAGTATCAGAAAGAACTATCGGCTCAAATTCTTTAGCCACCGTCTCAATAGCTGCACACAAAATACTCTCCGTCAGTTTAAATACCATCCCCGGACTACCTTCATCATACAGTAACTTGCGAATAGTAATTGTATTGCTATCTTGATTTGCCCAACTAGCATATTCTAAACAACTAGTGACTATTAATGATGCAGGTAAATTAGCTTTATCACCAATTTTAAACTGATAATTTTTGCCAAAATTACGAATTAAACCTAGTTCATTGAAAGGACAATCAATAGAATCTTCAATAGGGCTATTATCTCTCACAAAATCCTGTGCTGCATACATTCTTAAAATACAATTTATATCTTTAATAAAAGAAGATTCTGCAATATTTTTATTGAAGCTTTTGATGTAATCTTTCAATCCTAATAAAATATCTTCTTTAGTAAAATCTACATCTCGAAAAATATTAAAAATATAATACCAAGCAGCCGCTTCACAAGTAGGCTTTAGCAAATTCCAATGTAATAACCATAATGAAGCCGGATTTTCTAAATAAGAGTCCCAGCCATTATTTCCTAATAATTTCTCTCCAAATGTTGTTGGTAAGCTATTCTTATCAAGAATTTTGAAAGCAGTACACCAATAACGAATCGCACGCACCATATTTTTACCAACACCTAAACGCACAGGCGCGTCATCCTGTAAGAAAACACCTGGATTTCTCTTAGCTGCATCAAATCCTTTTTTCAACCATCCAAAACGAGGATGAAAAGTTTCATGGTTGGCAAATACAGGATTAACTAGATTAACTGGATTTTCTTGATGTTTGAAGTTGAGCTTAGTTTGGATCACGATAGGATGGCGATATAATAGCAACTATTTTGTTTATTATGGCTCAAATTAGAGTCATTTTTTAATTAACTCCATCAATAATGCAATTTGTATTAGACTAACAAGGTGATTTCCATCCCAATTTTCCCTGAAGTTTGCTGATTAACAGCAGTCTGGGTTGGTAAAAAGAGAGTTATTAAAAAGAATTACATAAAATAAAATATCAAATATAAAGCTTTAAAAATCAAAAGTTATTTTTATATCTGTATGAATATCATGGCAATAGTAACGCACACAACTAGGAAGATTAGCACAGATGAAATCATTGTCAATCAAGCCTAGAATTTTCGCATACTCTAGGAAATACAGCAGATTTCAGATAAACAAGGTACAAAATTTAAGAAGAAACCCAGATGATGAGAGACTTTCAAGCCTGTTCCCCGTTCCCTCTTCCCTGTTACCTGCTGTATGAGTTCAAGCGATCGCGCCCTTCTGTTGTACACTCACTCTAGACAAATCAAAGCCAGCAGTCGGATTTGAACCGACGACCTTCCGATTACAAGTCGGATGCACTACCACTGTGCTATGCTGGCAGGCTACTGCTTTCTCTCAAGCACTCACCGATTTTTAATTATATCACAAGCTCATTATTTGTCTAGTGTTTTTTCTTGGGCATGGGGCAATTCAATTTTGGATTTTGGATTTTAAATTTTGGATTGGATTTCAATCTAAAATCCGTCTTGGAAAGTTCTGATGCCTGCGGCAAGCCGCAAAGCGTCTACGGAGGAAACCTCCGCTCAGACTTTCCGCAAAATCTAAAATCTAAAATTCTTTCCCTTGTCTCCCCTGCCTCCCCTGCCTCCCTTGTCTCCCTGCCCCCTACTCCCCTGCCCCCAATTCCCAGTTTCCAGTCCCTAATCACCATATAATTATTTTTTACATATTAAGACTATGGCAGCATTATTTGGACGAGATTTATTAGGTCTGGCAGACTTGAATCCTGGGGAACTTCAAGAACTGCTGCAATTGGCAACGGAATTGAAATCACAACGTTTACATTTGCGTTGTGAGAAGGTGTTGGGTTTGCTGTTTTCTAAAGCCTCAACTCGCACACGGGTTAGTTTTACGGTGGCAATGTATCAATTGGGTGGACAAGTGATTGATTTAAATCCTAATGTCACTCAAGTGAGTCGGGGAGAACCTGTACAAGATACAGCACGGGTATTAGATCGATATCTGGATATTCTGGCAATTCGCACGTTTGCACAACAGGAGTTAGAAACTTTTGCTAATTATGCCAAAATTCCTGTAATTAATGCACTGACTGATTTAGAGCATCCTTGTCAGATATTAGCTGACTTATTAACAGTGCAAGAATGTTTTGGGACTCTGGCGGGGTTAACTGTCACCTACGTTGGTGATGGCAATAATGTGGCTAATTCTTTAATGCTCGGCTGTGCTTTAGCTGGGATAAATGTCAGAATTGCTACTCCTATTGGTTATGAGCCAGATTCTACCATTGTGGAGAAAACACGGGCGATCGCTGGAGATAAAACTGAGGTTTTAATTACTCATGATCCAGAGTTGGCAACTAAAGGGGCAACCGTACTTTACACCGATGTTTGGGCAAGTATGGGACAAGAAGATGAAGCAGGCGATCGCTTTCCCATTTTCCAACCTTATCAAATTTCTGAGCAATTATTGAGCTTGGCTGATAAAAATGCCATTGTTTTACACTGTTTACCAGCTCATCGTGGTGAGGAAATTACTGAAGAAGTCATTGAAGGTTCACACTCACGAGTTTGGGATCAGGCAGAAAATCGATTGCACGCACAAAAGGCTTTATTAGCTAGTATTTTAGGTGCATATTGATTATTGAGATTGGGAATTGGGAATTGGGAATTGGGAATTGGGCATTGGAGTAAAAATCTCCCTTGTCTCCCCCTGCTCCCCCTGCTCCCCCTGCTCCCCCTGCCCCCCTGCTCCCTGCCCCTCTACCTAACAATTGATTATTTTTTATTAGCAGCCCCTCAGTTACCTTTTCCTATTACCTATTTCTTTTCTGAATTAAATTATTTTGATATTTATCTTGTGATTAATGATTTTTTGTAGTACTAATGTTCTAGGGACATTTATATTTACCTCCCCTATATTTTTATGGAAAGGCTAACACAAGCACAACAAGAACTTTATGAATGGCTGGCAGAATATATCAAAATTCACCAGCATTCTCCTTCAATTCGCCAAATGATGCAAGCGATGAATTTGAAATCACCAGCACCAATTCAAAGTCGTCTAGAACATTTACGCAATAAAGGCTACATTGAATGGACTGAAGGAAAAGCACGCACGATTAGAATTTTACAATCTATCAAGCAAGGTGTGCCAGTTTTAGGGACAATTGCGGCTGGTGGTTTAATAGATCCTTTTACCGATGCTGTAGAGCATATTGACTTTTCTAATTTCACTTTACCACCCCAAACCTATGCTTTACGGGTAGCTGGGGATAGCATGATTGAAGACTTAATTAGTGATGGAGATTTAGTTTTTCTGCGGCCAGTTCCTGAACCTGAACATTTAAAAAATGGCACAATTGTTGCTGCTAGAGTTGAGGGCTACGGTAATACATTAAAGCGTTTTTATCGCAATGGCGATCGCGTCACCCTCAAACCCGCCAACCCCAAATACAACCCCATCGAAGTTTCAGCTATGCAAGTCGAAGTACAAGGTTCTCTCGTCGGCGTTTGGCGCGGTTACGTTTGAATGGGAGCAGGGGGCAGGGGGAGCAGGGGGGGCAGGGGGAGCAGGGGGAGCAGGGGGAGCAGGGGGAGACAAGGGAGATTTTTACTCCAATTCCCAATTCCCAATGCCCAATGCCCGATGCCCGATGCCCTATGCCCAATTCCCAAAATTTTTGAATTTTGAATTTTGAATTTTTATGTACCTGACGCTAAATCCAGTGCAGCCAATACCCTCTTTCCGCCTAAAATTACCCTTGCTTAAGGAAGGTGGGGGGAGTTACCAAACTCAACCATTACCAGGATGTCCGAGGATGCCGGCATCTCTGCAATTGCGCCAGTATCAACAACAAGCTGTTACTAACTGGTTTGCTAATAACGGCAGAGGTACGCTGAAAATGGCTACTGGTAGTGGTAAAACTATCACTGCACTGGCTATAGCTTGTGAATTGTATACACAAATTAATTTGCAGGTGTTGTTGGTGGTGTGTCCCTATCGTCATCTTGTCACCCAATGGGCGAGGGAATGTGAAAAGTTTAATTTACAACCAATTTTAGCTTTTGAAAATGTCCGCAATTGGCAAAGTCAACTTTCTACTCAATTATATAATCTGCGTTCTCGTTCGCAAAATTTTGTGACTGTCATTACTACTAACTCGACATTAATTGGTGATGGTTTTCAGTCACAACTAAAGTATTTTCCGCCTAAAACTTTCATTATTGGTGATGAAGCCCATAATTTAGGCGCGCCGAAATTAGAGGAAAGTTTGCCTAGAAGTGTGGGTTTAAGGTTGGCATTATCGGCTACACCAGAAAGATATTTTGATGAGGATGGTACGCAATCTTTATTTGATTATTTTGGCAATGTTTTGCAGCCGGAGTTTACTTTAAAAGATGCAATTTCTCAAGGGGCTTTAGTACATTATTTATATTATCCCATACTGGTAGAGTTAACGGAAGCTGAAAGTATTGCCTATTTAAAGTTAACTAAAAAAATTGGTAGGTCTTTACTATATCGAGAACGGGAAAATGGCGACTCAGCAAATTTTGAAAATCATGAAGATTTAAAGCCGTTATTAATGCAAAGAGCTAGATTAGTCGGTGCAGCCGCTAATAAATTAAATGCACTCAGACAATTAATGGCAACGCGCCGAGAAACTAGCCATACACTTTTTTATTGTAGTGATGGTTGTCTAGAAACAGGACAACGCTCTTCCTTGCGACAACTCAAAGCCGTGGCAAAAATTTTAGGGGTAGAATTAGGTTATAAAGTCAGTACATACACAGCCCACACACCGTTATCAGAACGAGAAATTTTACGTAATCAGTTTGAAAAGGGAGAATTACAAGGCTTAGTAGCCATTCGCTGTTTAGATGAGGGGGTAGATATTCCTGCTATTCAAACGGCGGTAATCCTATCAAGTTCTGGTAATCCTCGTCAATTCATCCAAAGACGGGGGAGAGTTTTACGCCCTCACCCTGATAAAAAACGCAGTTCTATATTTGATATGATTGTATTGCCACCAGATTTAGATCGGGAAACGATAGAAGTAGAACGCAACTTGTTAAGAAAAGAACTCAGACGCTTTGTGGAATTTGCTGATTTAGCAGATAACGCAGGGGAGGCTAGAATCAAGTTGCTTGCTTTACAAAAACGCTATGGGTTACTTGATATTTGATGAGTAATAACAAATGTAATCAGTTCAAAGCGGTACTTTGAGTTCATGTTATAAGTATTTATGTAACTAATCTTGGAGATTTGTTTAAAAAGTTATTAATTTTACAAAATGAGTGCTGTTAGCGGCAGTGGGGCGTGAGCAGCGTGGTGAGTAAGTAGTTCTTTAATTTTGAATTTTGAATTGATTTGTCCCCAGTCCCTCTGTCATTTTGAGTTGTGAGATTTTCTCATGATTAGCTGGCTTGAAGATGAATTATTTTTACGCTGATTTTGTGTTACTCGGATTTTAGAAATAACTTATTGATTGCTTGACTGACAAGCGGAACTGATGCAATCACTCTATGCTGTGGATTTGCCTACTTTAGAACAGGTAATTGAATCTTGTCCTTTAACGGTACTACCAGATACGCTATTGCTTGATGCGATCGCTCTCGTGAATCCAGCAAGTAGCAGCACAGTAGCAAGTTGTGTTTTAGTTGTTAACGAAACTAGCTTAGTAGGTATATTAACTTTACGGGATGTAGTCCGGCTGACGGGAACGGGGGTGGATTTATCCCAGGTGAAAATCTCTGAGGTGATGACGCAGTCAGTGATTACTTTGACTCCGGCTGCGGCGCAAAATGCCCTCACCGCTTTAGCTTTCATGCGTCAGCATAGCATTCGCCATCTGCCTGTGGTAGATGAACAAGGGCAATTGCTAGGCTTAATTACCCAAGATAAAATTCGTCAAGTCATCCAACCAGCGCACCTGCTGAAACTGCGATGTGTGACGGAAGTGATGGTGACGGAAGTTGTTCACGCGCTGCCTACTACATCGGTACTGGAATTATCGCAAATAATGAGCGATCGCCAGATCAGTTGTGTTGTCATTGTCGCCCCACAGGAGACACCATTAATCCCCGTGGGGATGATTACCGAAAAAGATATTCTCCAAGTTCAGTTACAGGGACTAGATATCAACCAAACCCAGGCGCAAGCGGTGATGAGTAGTCCTGTATTAAGTATTACTCCCACGGACTCTTTATGGACTGTTCACCAGTTAATGCAAGCGCGAGGGGTGCGGCGGTTAGTTGTGGTAGGTGAACAAGGACAACTGCAAGGACTGGTGACACAAACTAATCTCTTGCAAGTGCTTGATCCCCTAGAAATAGTCAACGTTATCCAAGCCTTACAAGCCAAAGTTGAGGAGCAAACGCTTCAACTCCAGCAAAGCAACCAGCAGTTAGAACAGGAAGTAACACAACGCCGCCAAGTAGAAGCATCACTGCACCAAGCACAACAAGAACTAGAATTGCGTGTGGCGGAGCGGACAGCCAAACTGGCGCAGTCCAATGCTCGTCTGCAACAGCGTGAACAGCAGCTGCAAGCCTTGTTTGATCATGCTCTAGACGCAATCCTGATTGCGAATGACGAGGGACGTTATGTAGATGTCAATGCAGCAGCTTGCGAATTATTTGGTGTATCTAGAGAAGAACTTTTAGCTTCCACAATTGCGGATTTTGCCGCACCCGAATTTAATTTTACCCAAGCTTGGCAACAGTTCCGCGAACAAGAACAAATGTCGGGTGAGTTTCTATTGCATCGTCCCGATGGCACAGTACGAGCAACAGAATTTACGGCGGTTGCCAATTTTATGCCACATCGCCATCTTTCCATCATCCGGGATGTGAGCGAACGGCAACAAGCTGAAGTAAATCTGCAAGCAAGTGAGCAAAGGCTACAACTCGCACTCTCGGCCAGCAACACAGGTATTTGGGACTGGAATCTGCAAACTAATCAGGTGGTCTGGTCTGAGAGTATGTGTTCTCTATTTGATCTCGATCCCCAGAGATTCAACAACAGGTTTGAATCATTTTTAAATTTCATCCACCCTGAAGACCGGGAATTTGTGGAACAATCCCTCAAGCAGTCTATTGATCAGCATACCAACTGTAATATCGAGTTTCGGGTAGTATGGCTAGATGGTACAGTACACTGGGCGCATGGAAAAGGAAGTGTATTCTACGATCAAACTGGTCAGCCACTTCGGATGATTGGGGTGCATCAGGACATTACAGAACGCCAACAAGCTAAGGCAAATCTGCAAAAAAGTGAGCAACGGCTAAAACTAGCACTCTGGGCTGGTAATACTGGCACTTGGGACTGGGATCTACAAACCAATGAAGTTATCTGGTCTGATCATCTGTTTTCTTTATTTGGTTTAACCCCTGATACATTTGATGTCAGCTATGAAAATTTTTTAAATCAAATTGTCCATCCTGAAGACCGCGAACGGCTACATCAATCAGTTTTGCGAGCCATTGACCAGCAAGTAACCCATAATCTTGAATTTCGGTTTATTTACCCAGATGGTACAGTTGGTTGGTCATTATGTAAAGGTCAGGTATTATACAATGAAACTACTGGTGAGCCACTCCAGATGATTGGGGTGAATATGGATATCACTGAACGTAAACAGGCTGAAATAGCTCTGAGAGAAAGTGAGCAAAGGCTACAGGCGATTATAGATAACTCCCCGGCTGTCATCTATCTAAAAGATATGCACGGACGGCATATTTTAGTTAACTCGGAATTTGAAAAAATCATCCACCTGACACCAGAGCAAGTCAAAAATAAAACTAACTTTGAAGTTTTCTCTCCAGAGACTGCTCAAGCCTTGAGTAGAAATGATCAAGATGTTCTCACTTCTAGGACTCCTTTGCAGTTTGAGGAAGAAATTCAATTTGAGGATGGGCTGCACACTTACTTAACTGTCAAGTTTCCCCTCTGTGACAGTTATGGTCAACCCTACGCCATTTGTGGTATTTCCACAGATATCACTGAGCGCAAACAGTCTCAAGAAGCACTACGGTTAAGTGAGCAAAAACTGCAAGCGATTATTAACAATAGTGCCGTAGCTATCTACATGATTGACCCACAACACAGATATCTGTTAGTGAATCGCTGGTGTGCGAAACTTGTATCTACAACTCCAGAGCATATGCTGGGTAAGAGTATCTATGAATTTTGGCCGACTGACTTGGCTGATAAATTTGTTGCATACAATCAACACGTACTCAAAACCAAGCAAGTTATTCAAGTAGAAGAAGTTATTCCGCAAGCAGATGGGCTACACACCTACATCACTGTCAAGTTTCCCCTCTGCGATGGGACTGGTAAACCCTATGCTGTGGGTGGTATTTCTACGGACATCACAGAACGCAAACAAGCAGAACAAAAAATCCGAGAGCAAGCAGCTTTAATTGATATCGCTACCGATGCCATTTTTGTCCGAGATTTAGAAAGTCAGATTCTCTTTTGGAGTCGAGGTGCTGAAAAGTTATATGGTTGGACAGCAAAGGAAACTGTGGGGCAGAAAGCTGATGAGTTATTCTGTAGAGGATTATCCTCACAAATTGTCGTCGCTATCCAAGTAACGATAAAAAAAGGTTCTTGGTTTGGTGAGTTAGAGCAAACTACCAAAACAGGCAAAAAAATTACCGTTGCTAGTCGCTGGACACTATTACCTGATGAATCTGGACAAACCAAATCTATTTTAGTAGTCAACACTGACATTACAGAGAAAAAACAACTAGAGCAACAATTTTACCGCGCTCAAAGATTAGAAAGTTTAGGAACGTTAGCAAGTGGCATTGCCCATGACCTTAACAATGTCTTTGCTCCTATTACGATGATTGCTCAATTACTGCCCAACAGATGCAAAAATGTTGATAGGCGCACTCAAGACCTTTTTCATACATTAGAAAACAGTTCTCAGCGTGGAGCTAACTTAGTCAAACAAATTCTCACCTTTGCCCGTGGCACAGAAGGGAAACCGATTCTATTACAACCTGGACATCTGCTCAAAGAACTAGTCAAAGTCATTCAACAGACATTTCCCAAATCTATAGAAATTCAGACTCACATTCCTACCAACACATTATGGATGGTGACAGCTGATCCTACCCAGTTAGAGCAAGTTTTCATGAATTTAGCAGTCAATGCCCGTGATGCTATGCCCAATGGTGGGATTTTGACCATCTCTGCGAAAAATCGCATCATTGATGAAACCTATGCGCGGATGTACCTTGATGCTCATCCGGGACAGTACATCGTTGTTACCATTGCTGATACTGGCACAGGTATTCCTCCAGAGTTGTTAGAGCGCGTTTTTGAGCCATTTTTTACAACTAAAGAACTGGGGACAGGTACAGGACTAGGACTGTCAACGGTTTTAGGTATTATCAAAAACTACGGTGGTTTTGTGCAAGTATCAAGTCAAGTAGGCCGAGGTACACAATTTCAAGTTTACTTACCCATAGGTGAAGGAATAGCCACCGAGGAGGAAATCAAAACAGAACTACCTCAAGGTAAGGGCGAGTTAATTTTGATCGTAGACGATGAATTAGTCATTCAAGAACTAACCAAAGAAACCCTAGAAAATTATAACTACAAAACCCTAGTCGCTAACGATGGAATTGAGGCGATCGCTCTTTATGCACAATATGAGTCAGACATCAGCATTGTTTTACTAGATATCGTCATGCCCAACATGGACGGATTAACCACCATCCGCACCCTCAAAACCATGAACCCCGAAGTTAAGATCATTGCTACCAGTGGTTTACCCGTCAACCGTCAACAAGCTCTTTTGCTAGGTGCAACAGCATTCTTGTCCAAACCCTACACAGCAGAAGATTTATTGGCTACTCTATCAAAGATTTTATAGGGCATGGGGCATTGGGCATGGGCAACGCCAAGATATGATTTGTGTTTTTGACACTCCTCAGCCGCCATGCTGAGGATTCTTACTTCATCCGTCCTCCCTAGAAACCTGAATATAAAATACTCAAATTTCCCCGTTTGGATACGTCCATAAGCATACACGGACTGCCCGACCGCGTTTGAAACGATTTCTTCGATTTTTGTTTTACTCCCACATTTATCAGCCACTGCTGTGGACGGGTTTCCCGGTGAGACAGCCCTGTAGGCGGGTTTCCCGCCGTAGGGGACTGCGTTAGCGCAGCGTTAGCGACGCAGGAGCGTCACCCGGAGGGCATAAAGCAAGTGGCGGTACAAGATTTAGGATTTTTACTACCAGGGTTCCGGATGTCTTCGACAAGCCAAGCCAAAGGCTTGTCTACAGGAGTCGTCCGCTTGACCTACTTCGTTTTTTATGTGTGCGCTTTACCGCTAAAAACATCATATCACAAAAGCCGTCCTAGAAGGACGGGGAACCTCAGACCCAGGTTTTTGGTTTGTAAATTTTTTCTAAAAGCTGTAGTTAATTCTACGTTATATGAAAAAATTAATACTATTAATATAATGGATTATTGGCTGTTTTAAAAATTTCACTAATATCCCATTATAAAAAATATATTACTGCAAATATATCACTAATTTCAATCAAAGTACAACTATTTTGTCAAAGAACTTTGAAATTTAACAGCGCAGGTTTACGGATGTAAAAAGAGCAATTGCGGCAGTTAAAATAGAGAAAAGTGATTTGCAAAAAAGTAAGATGTCGCCAGAGCAAAATATTGATGATGTACAAGAACCAATTATGACTGCTCCGCCGGAGGTGCGACAAATTATAGAGCGAGTATGGCATTTAGAAAAAAATAGACTTGATAAGAAAAGTAATAGCCCCATCAATGATGATATCTTAGACATTGTCAAGGGAGCAGTGCAATGAAGCTCACTTCTATTAAACTGTGTAACTTTCGCTCCTTTTATGGCAAAACTCCAGAGATCATAATTTCTGGGGGAGATGTTCTCAACACGACGATTATTCATGGCAATAACGGCTCAGGTAAAACCAGTTTACTCAATGCCTTTACATGGGTATTATATGAAAGGTTTAGTGCTGCCTTTGCATCGACAGAACAGTTAGTCAATAAAAGAGCGATCGCACAAGCACAACCAGGACAAGCTGTAGAATGTTGGGTAGAAATTAACTGGGAACACGAAGGTAAACGCTATAACGTTAAACGCCAATGTCGGGGTTATAAAACTAAAACTGACTTTAACCTAGGTAAAACCGAATTACTCATGCAAGTCGCTGGAGATGATGGTAGATGGTATTTTCCACTTCAGCAACCAGAGGAAATCATCGGACAAATTTTACCAGTCAGTTTACATCAATACTTCTTCTTTGACGGCGAACGCATCGAAGAAATTGTCCGTTCCGATAAAAAATCAGAAATTGCGGAAGCCACAAAAATTTTCTTAGGCGTAGAAGTCATTAACCGTTCTATTAAACATCTCAGCGAAGCCAAAAAAAGTTTAGAAAATGAATTAAAAGCCATTGGTGACTCAGAAATCAAACAGCTTTTAAAAGAACAAGCCAAACTCGAACAAGAAATTGACCAAATCAACAACCGTCAAGCCGAAATTAAGCAAGAGCTAGAATATCAACAAACCTTTAAAAAAGAAACAGGTAATCGTTTACAAGAACTGAGTGCAGCGAAAGAATTACAAAACAGACGACAAGAATTAGAACAACAAAAGAAAGTCAATCAAGATAATTGGCGACAAACTAAAGAAGCCCTCAAAAAAATTATTTCCTCACGGGGTTATACAGTATTATTATCAGATACTACCGCCCAATTTCGGTCTATTCTCCATGAATTAAAACAACAAGGTGAGTTAACCTCTGGCATTTCGCGGGAATTTATCACCGAATTAATAAATTGCCAACGCTGTATTTGTGGTGCAGAATTACATCCCGGTAACGATGCTCATACAAACATCAGTATGTGGTTAGATAAAGCAGGTTCTTCTTCAGTGGAAGAAACCGCAATTCGCATGAGCGCGCAAGTAGATGAAATTGATAAACAAGCCGCAGTATTTTGGGAAGAAGTAGACAGACAACAAACGATAATCAACCAATTACGCCAAAATATTTCACAAATTGAAAACGACTTAGAGAACATTCAAGAACGGCTACGCAAAGATCCCAACGAAGAAATCAGCAACTTGCAAAAACGGCTAGATGAGATTGAAAGTAAAATTGATGAACTCAACCGAGAACAAGGCGCAAATCAACAAAAAATTACTCATCTGAAAACAGAAATTGATGGGTTAATGAAACAAATTGCTAAACAAAAACTTAATGAAGATAAGCAATTACTAGCGCAAAGACGCATCAATGCTACTCAAGATGCAATTGAACGCTTAACAGAAGTCAGAAACCGTCAAGAAAAGCAGTTTCGCATCCAATTAGAAAAGCGGTTACAAGAAATATTTACGACTATTTCTTTTACACCTTACATCCCCACAATCAGCGATAAATACGAATTAACTTTAATAGAGAATACCTCTGGTATAGAAGCATCAGTAGCAGCTTCCACTGGAGAAAATCAAATTCTGAGTTTATCTTTTATCGCTAGTATTATTGATAAAGTCAGAGAGTGGAGTGCTAAACGTAAAATCCTGACTATACCAGATAGTAGCACCTTTCCAATTGTTATGGATTCTCCCTTTGGGAGCCTAGACGAAACTTATCGCCGCCGCATTGCTCAAACCTTACCAAAGTTAGCAAATCAGTTAATTGTCTTAGTTACTAAAACTCAATGGCGAGGTGAAGTAGAAGCCGAAATGGCAGATAGAATTGGTAGAGAATACGTCTTAACTTATTATTCCTCTAAACCTGACTGTGAACAAGATTATATAGAATTAGCCGGAGAAAGATATCCATTAGTAAAGCAGAGTCCCAATGAATTTGAATATACAGAAGTAATTGCAGTTGAGAGAGATTGGTAATAATTCGTAATTCGTAATTCGTAATTCGTAATTCGTAATTCGTAATTCGTAATGGACTTCTCTCCGTTCGCGCAGCGTGTCGAAGACAGACGCTGCGCGTAGCTTGCTTCCCCAGAGGGGTACGTCCGCTACGCTAACGTAATTCGTAGCTTCTCTCCGCTCTAAGCGCAGCTATGCCGCAGGCTTTACATAATTCGTAATTTAACGCGATGTGCAACTTATTTTTAAAACCCCTCTCCATAGCTTGCTACTCTACGAGTTCTCCGTTCGCGGTAGCGTTGCGTAGCAAAGGAGTACCCGCAGAGTACCTCTCCCCTGCAAGGAGAAGCCACTGCGTTGCGCGGGTTTCCCGCGTTGTAGCAAGTGGCGTTAGAGGCTTTAAATCTTGCTCCCCTTCCCTTGTAGGGAAGGGGTTGGGGGTTAGGTTTGAGAGAAAGTTACACACGGCGTTAATTTATCTTGTAGAAACGCGATAAATTGCGTCTGATATAACAAAAAAAAGAAATTTCGAGATATTTAATTTAAATCTACGAATAATTACAAATTACTAAGTTATTGCCTCAAAACATTGACAAGAATACGTAATACATCTAATTAAATTTGTAGGGTGCGTTAAAGCAACGCGTAGCGCACCGTATGATAGTGATGCGTTACGGCTATATCTTAGAGCTAATTTGTAAAATAAAGTAAAATACTTACTTTGTAAGGGTTTCAGGAATTTGAGTTAATACAGCACTTATTTGCTGAAACTTAGACCTAGTAACGAGTTGAGTCTCCTTAATATTTTCTTTACGAATCAGTTCTTATTTCCTCACACGCTCACATCTTTAAACATCTGTAACATACCCCACTTAATATTTACTTGATAAATAGGCTCTAAAAGCCGAATATTATTTATGAATATAACTAAATTCAAGCGAAAATCTTTAGTCAAACTGTGTACATTAACTGTAACTATAACTATCAGCTTGGCTCTTAGCAGTTGCACACCTCAAAGAAGAACAATGTTGCGAATAACTGCGGAGAAATTTCATGATCAAGTCCTGGACGCAATGACATCAGTTAAGCAAATTTATACCCTAACTAATGTACCCCTAGAATCTTCCGTATCTCGTGATTTAATTGCGCGCCAATTATTAACAGACACTACTATAGATTTTAGCAATATTAGCGAAGTCAATAAAATTATTACCCAAGATGACGAAACAGATAAGCCACCGTCGGAATTTGAGCGGGAATTAGAAAATTTAACAGCCGAATATGACACAGCGTTAGAGATATTTCAAAATCTTGAAAATATCGACTATGGGAGTTCTAAAATAGTTGCTCAAACTGCACAGCCTGCAAGATGCTTAACTGTGAAAATGCTACTATTAGCAAAGCAGATTGAATCTAGACC
>JBODRP010000032.1:0-30033 GCA_050633005.1 Trichormus sp.
CTTGACCTTAAGGTTTTGTTACATAGTTATAAATTTTCCCGCCGACTTACTTAATCCTGGTTTGTAAATGTCTTGATTGCAGGTTTGAGCGATTAGTATTGCAGGTCACTACAGGTAGGCGTTCCAAGCCAGAATATATCCAGTTCTTACATATTGTGTTAGGTTCTTTGAGAGAACTTGATACGCAATTAATCATTGCCAAAGAAGTAGATTTAGCTGATAAAGACCTTTTCACTCCCGTATTGAATGAGGTTGAGGAAATGCAAAGTATATTAGTTGCTACTTTAAACAAACTTAAGGGTTGAAAATATTACTTCTACCCTTCCAACTTCTGCCTTCTGCCCTCTGCCTTCTGCCTTCTCCCAACCCAGATCACCAAAAGTTGCCAAGAACCATTTTTTCGTTCAAGTCATAGTAAAATATATCAATCCACTCTTTTGCCACTTTGTCAATGCGTAACTCCTATAGTATTAAGTTCGTAATTTTTTTGTGCCTGTGCCAATTCTAATTCTCGGATAATCCCCATATTAGTCATGATTTTAAGGATGCGATAAACCGTAGACAAACTCATTCTTTCTCCACGTTCAAACAGCAACAAGTGTACTGATTCGGCACTCACATGACTACCTGTTGGCAGAGTTTGAAAAATCTCAAAAATTAATTGGCGTTGAGGGGTTAATCGATAACCTTGAGCATTTAATTTTACTCTCAATGAATGCACACTCAAATTTTGTTGGTTATTCATGTTAATAAAGATTCTAGGGCTGCTAATTCTGCTGTGATTGACGTTTCGATTTCCTGTTTTGAGGAAACATCTGAGGGACTTATATCCGGTTGTTCATTTACTCTAGAAATTAGAGTTTCTTGTGGTAACAAATGAGTGACAATATACTCAACTAAAGCCTGAATAGTGGGATGTTCAAACAACACTGTAGAAGGAATAGTTTGCTGTAAACTTGTTTCTAGACGACTCCGCAACTCTACCATCATCAGTGAATCCATACCCATATCAAAAAATCCTAACTGCACATCTGGTAGGTGAGAAGAGGACGCACCTAAAACTTGACTGACTTCTGTTTGTAGATACTTTCTCAAGTAGGAAATACGTTCTTTGATTCCTAAAGATTGGATGTGTTGGATTACCTGAGATGTTTGATTTTCTGGGGTAGTGGTTGGGTTGGACTGATAAAAATCTGCAAAAAATGTTGAGGATAATTTTTGTTTAAGCAATTCTGACCAATTAATAGGAATTACCCCTACTTGTATAGAAGATTGAGTGAGGAGAAACTCCAAAATATATATACCTTGGTTGGGAGTAATTTCACTGATACCTCGTAAGCTCATTTGCTGGGCTACTCGCCGTTTAGCGGCTGCACCAATATCAGACCACACGCCCCAATTTATACTCAGTGCAGGTAATCCTTGGTGGCGGCGATATTGGGCTAAAGCATCGAGAAAGGTATTGGCCGCTACGTGGTTCGCCTGTCCTGGAGAACCTAACAGGGAAGCTGCGGAGGAAAACATGATGAAATAATCTAGGGGGATGTCTTGGGTTAATTGATGGAGATTCCACGCACCTGTGACTTTGGGATTCATGACGCGGTGCGATCGCTCTGGAGTTAATTGTTGTAAAATGCCATCATCTAAAACTCCGGCGGCGTGAATCACTCCCCGCAAGGGTGGATGGTTTTGCTGAATATCTGCCAAAACTGCTGCTAATTGGTCTTTTTGGCTAACATCTGCCTGAGTTATGATAATTTTTGCCCCTGTTGCTTGTAAAGCTTGAATTTGTTGCTGCGCGGCTGTATCTGGATGGTTACGTCCCAACAATACGAGATGTTTTGCACCTTTTTCTACCAACCAACGGGCTACACGTAAACCTAAACCGCCCATTCCCCCTGTAATTAAGTAGGTTGCATCGGGTTGTACTGACTCAGTGGGTGTGTGGGTAATGACGATTTTGCCGATGTGTCGGGCTTGTTGCATCATCTGCAACGCTTCTACTATTTTGGTGGCGGGGAAAATGGTTTGAGGAAGCGGCTGGATTTTCCCTGTAGAGAACTCTGCCATGAGACAATGTAACAAGGTTTGGATTGTCTGGGGTTGTTGTTGAGCAACACTCATCAAATCCACTAAATGATAAGCAACATCAGGCTTGACTTGAGCAGCTTGTTGTGGATTCCACACTCCCCGTTTACCAATTTCGATAAATTGTCCCTGGGGTTTGAGTACCGATAAACTAGCCGGGATAAATTCACCAGACAGGGAGTTAAATACAATATCAACTCCCTCCCCTTGAGTGACTTCCAGAATTTCCTCAGCAAAATTCAAGGTACGAGAATTAAAGATATGTTGCACACCTAAAGCGCGTAAAGTCTCCCATTTTCCAACACTAGCTGTAGCAAAGATTTCTAACCCTGCTTGTTGGGCGATTTGTAAAGCAGCCATTCCTGTTCCCCCAGTCGCCCCATGAATGAGGATACGTTGTTGCGGTTGAATTTTCGCAACTTCCCGTAAAGCATAGGTAGCCGTGAGAAAATTGGCAGGAATAGTAGCTGCGGCTGTAAAACTTAAAGAATCTGGTTTTTTAATTACATAATTAGCGTTAGTTGTCACATATTGACTAAAACTATCAGCCGCCAGTGCAACCACAGCATCACCGACATTTAAATGTGTGACTCCTTCACCAACGGCGACAACTTCACCCGCACATTCCACACCAAACCAATGACGTTCAAAAGGTAGTAATCCCAAAGCATCGAGAACATCAATAAAATTTAATCCGGTGGCTTTTACTTGAATTTCTACCTCTCCAACTTGGGGTTGATGACGGAGTGAAGATTGCCATTTTAAGGATGTAAGTACACCACGTTTGTTAATTGTTAAATGATAGGGTTCATCGGGGAGAATTTGATAATTGCAGCGAGTTAATCTGGCTACCTTACGTTCAGATTTGTGTAGGGTAATTTGTGCTTCTTCTCCAGGATGGGTAATTTCGGTGATGAGGTTTTTAACTTGGGTAAACAGTTCTTGTGTGGGATCTAAATCGACACAGCGACAATTTAATTCTGGGTGTTCTAAACGAATGACTTTACCCATACCCCAAACAGAAGATTGATTTAATCCGGTGATGGTGTGGGGACTAACAGCACCTTGAGTTACTAACCAAAGCTTGATGGGGTAATGTTGGGTTTTAATTAGGGTTTGGACTAGGTGAAGAATATGATTACATTCGTTGATATTGTCTTGACATCCAGCAATATAAATGATGTGTTTGATAGATTGATGGAGAAATTCGCCAATGTTATCTGAAGGTTTCAGGGTAAAAGATGGCAATGGTAATTGTTGATTTATAGCTTCTCCCCATGCTGGTAAATCTGTAATAATTAACCATTCTTCTCCCTCCCTTTTATAAGGGGAGGGTTGGGGTGGTGTATTTTTTGCCACAATGACACTTTGTTGGGCTAATGCTTCTGGGAGAATTGAATCTGGAGCAATATTTACAACGTTTGTAAAGCCATGTGTTTTTAATAAACTGTGCCAAGCAGTAGTAGAAATGAGGGGATGATGGGGGCGTAAATCTTTATCTTGAAAACGCCACCAACCTTCAGTTAAACCGAAAATTAAATCTATCCAAACACTAGGAATTGTTCCTTCTAAAAGGATGAGTAAACCGTGATTTTTGAGTAATGATTTAGCATTAGTAATTGTATGACTTAAATTTTCTGTGGCGTGGAGGACATTAGCTGCAATTACGATGTCAAAACTATGAGGTTGAATATCTTGATTGGTTAAAGGTTGTTCAATATTCAGAGTTTGGTAACTGACAAATTCATGCTCTGAGAATTGTTGACGCGCCTTTGTTAAAAATACAGGTGAAATATCTGTAAATACATATTCTACAGATTTGTTGACGAGTTGGGGTAAAACATAAGCTGTTGTTCCGCCAGTACCTGCACCAATTTCTAAAATTCTTAACTTTTCCCCTGGGGGTAAATCTTTTAAAGCTGAGTTTATTGCTTGCTGTACTAAGGTATTCATTACCTTTGCACCAGGGGAGTTTTGATAAAGTTGTGTGAGGGTGGTTAAGTCTCCGTTGGGAAATAACAAATCTATAGGATTACATTCTCCTTGTAAAACTTTAGCTAAATTTGTACCACAACGTTCTATCAGAGTTAATTCTGCTGCTATTTGTGGGTGTTTGGTTGGGGAGATTTGAGGTTTTTCGTATTCACGTTGATTTGTGATGAGAGAAAGTAGGTGTGTATATAATCGCTGATGTTTTGGGGCAATTTCTGGTGATAAAACATCTATATTTTCTAAGGCTTGAGCGATATAATAAAGACTTAATGCTTCTAGTTGTGGTAGTAATTGGGCGTAATTTTGAATTTCCTCTGTTGTTAATAATTGAGTGAATTTAGGTGCTAATTCTTGGGCAATTTCTGCTGGAGAGGTAAGAGAAATATCAGAGGTGATGCTTAAAGGTTGGGTTCTCCATTCAATTTCATATAACCAATTTTGCCAATCTTTAATATTTGGCGATTGGATTTTTTTAAGTTGTAATCCTTCAACTACAGCAATTACTTGTCCTGATGGTGACAAAATTTGAATATCTGCAATTAAAAGGGGGGAAGCTTTATCTTGAGTACGTAGTTTGACTAAACTCCAGACTGTTTCACCAATGGGTAGATAAATTGTCAATTTATCTACGCCAATAGGTAGGTAAACTTGATTTGTTGTGTTGAAACCTAACCCCCTAACCCCCTTCCCTTGTAGGGAAGGGGGAATATGTAGAGATGTTTCATGAAACGTCTCTACAGTCTCTACAGTTATAGGAGAGGGGTTTTCTATATCTTGTGAAGAATTAGAGGGTGTAGGTTGACTGTAAAAAATAGCTGCTATGGTTTGCAAACAAGCATCGAGAATAATGGGATGAAATTGATAATTATTCCGACAATTACAAGCTAATGGTAGGTGAATTTCTGCTAAAGCTTGGTTCTCAAGATACCAAATATGGGTAATGGCTTGAAAGGTTTCACCGTAGTCAATTCCTACTTGGGTGAGGGTTTGATAAAAATCGGTAATATCGGTGATTTGGGTGAATTGGTTTTGCAGTTCTCCAATATTTATCTGCTGGGGTTGGGGAATATTGTTGTGAAGTTTTATTTTACCAGTAGCATGAGTTATCCAATCATGACTTGATGTGGTACTGACAATTTCAAATTCATGAGTATTTTTCAGGATGAATTGGATATTTTTGGGATGATCTGGAGTCAAAATACAAGCTTCTTGAAAAGAAACTGTTTCTACGCAAATACTATCATCTTTAAATATTGCCTTTGCCGCCGCCAAAGACATTTCTAAATATGCTGCTCCAGGTAAGATAATTTGGTTAAATATTTTATGGTCTTGTAGATAAGTAGGGTTATTATTAGTAAGTTGTTGCTCAAAGTAAATATCAGAAGATTTAGCTAATTTTAATTGCTGTCCTAATAAGGGATGAATGTTATTAGGTGAAGATGAATAGTAATTTTTATTTACTGGTTTAATATCTATCCAAAAATGCTGTCTTTGGAAAGGATAGTTTGGTAAATCTAAGCGTTGACGGTGGTAATTTTGCTCAAATTTATGCCAATCAATTTTTACTCCTCTGCCATACATTGCGGCTATGCTTGATAGCATTACTTGCCAATCTTGTTGTTTTGGCTGTAAGCTTGGTAGCCATAAATATTTATCGGCTTGGGAAATTGTAGAGCGTGCCATTTGTAGTAAAGTTGGCTTTGCTCCTACTTCTAAAAATATGCTGCAATTTTGTTGCATTAGCGTTTCGACACCAGCAAGAAACTGTACTGGTTGGCGAATGTGACGACACCAATATTCAGGAGTAGCAATTTCTGAATTAATTAAGCTACCTGTGACGTTAGATATAATTGGATATTTCGGGGGATGAAAATTAATAGTAGCAGCAATTTTCTCAAATTCTTCTAACATTGCTTCCATCATGGGTGAGTGGAAAGCATGGGAGACTGATAGAGGTGTAGCTTGAATATTTTGGGCTGCTAAAACAGCAATAATTTGCTCAATTGCAGCAGTTTCACCGGAAATGACTGTATTATTAGGTGCGTTAATTGCGGCAATAGAAACTTGTTGATTATAAGGTAATAAAAGGTTTTGTAATTGAGATGGGCTGGCTGCTACTGCTACCATTTTACCTGGTGGTAGTTGCTGCATTAAATGAGCGCGGGTAGCAATTAGTTTTAAGCCATCTTCTAAATTGAAAACTCCTGCAATGCAAGCGGCGACATATTCACCAACGCTATGTCCCATAAAAAAATCAGGTTTAATTCCCCAGGATAACCAGAGTTGAGAAAGGGCGTATTCTAGGATGAATAATGCGGGTTGGGTGTAGAGAGTTTGGGATAATTCGTAATGGACTTCGTCCCGCTTCGCTAACGTAATTCGTAATTCGTAATTACTATTATTTTGCGTTTTCGTTGTGAATAGAATTGAACGTAAATCTATATCTAAGTAAGAATGCAATAATTCACAGCATTTATCTATTGTTTGTTGAAATAAGGGTGCAGTTTGATATAGTTCCCAGCCCATGTTTTGATATTGTGAACCTTGTCCGGTGAAGAGGAAGGCAATTTTGGGGCGAGATGGAGAATTTATTGTATTTGTAAATAGATTTGTGGTTGCTTCATTATTGATGAAACAAGTTAATTTTTCTTGGGCTGTGGTGAGGGAATTGGCGATGATAGATAGACGATGTTCAAATTGCGATCGCCCAGTATTTGCACTATAACAAATATCGGCCAAATTAATATCTTGATGTTGGTTGAGATAGGTTATATAGTTTTGTGCTAGTTGTTTTAATGCTGTCTCAGTTTTAGCTGACAAATTTAAAATTTGTAGAGGACGTTTTATAGTATTTTCTTTATCTTGATTTTGAATTTGTGAAGCTGCTAAAATCACATGGGCGTTAGTCCCACTAAAGCCAAAGGAACTTACCCCAGCTAATTTTTTACCATGCCAAGGTGTGCAAGTGGTGGGAATTTGAATTGGTAACTGTTCCCAAGGAATATGGGGGTTTGGTTGTTGAAAATGCAGATGTGGCGGAATTTCTCCATGTTTCAACGCTAGCACTACTTTCATTAACCCGGCGATACCCGCAGCTGCTTCTAAATGTCCGATGTTGGTTTTGAGTGAACCTACCAATAAAGGCGATTTTTGATGATTTTCGCCAAATACAGCCCCTAATGCGCCAATTTCAATCGGATCTCCCAAGGCTGTACCTGTTCCATGTGCTTCTATATAAGTAATATCACTAGGTTCTACAGTTGCATTTTTTAAGGCTTGTCTAATTACAGCTTGTTGTGAGGGGCCATTGGGAACTGTTAAGCCGCTACTGCGTCCATCTTGGTTGACGGCACTACCCTGAATTACTGCTAGTATAGGATTTCCGGCGGTTTGGGCATCGCTCAGTTTTTGCAGAATGATGACACCACAGCCTTCACTCCGTACAAAGCCGTCAGCTTTTGCATCAAAGGTTTTACACCTGCCATCGGCTGCTAACATCCGCGCTTGGGAAAAGTTGATGGTAAATTCTGGGGAAAGGATGCGATTTACACCACCAACTACAGCGAGTTGACATTCTCCTTGGCGGAGGCTTTGACAGGCGAGATGTACGGCGACTAGGGAGGAGGAACAGGCGGTGTCTACGGCTAAGGAAGGGCCTGTGAATCCTAAGATGTAGGAAATTCGACCGGCTGCGGTACTGTGGGAATTACCTGTGGCTAAATAAGCATCGATGTCTGTGACTGGGCGATTTAATAGATGGGTGGTGTAGTCGTTGCTACTGATGCCGATGAAAACTCCTGTGTTAGTATTTATGAGTTTTTCGGGTAAAATGTGGGCATTTTCTAAGGCTTCCCAAGTGACTTCTAATAATAGTCTTTGTTGGGGGTCTAGGGAAATGGCTTCTCTTGGGGCGATACCGAAAAAGTCCGCGTCAAATTCTTTCAGGTGTCCGATGAAACCACCGTAACGGGTGGACATTTTGCCAGGGGTGGCGGGGTTATTGTGGTAAAAGGTTTCTATTGACCAGTGATCGCTCGGTATTTCAGTAATTACATCATGCCCATTGCGTAATAATTGCCACAAGTTTTCGGGGGTGTCTGCACCTCCAGGGAAGCGACAGCCCATCCCAACTATTGCTATGGGTTCGGTTTGAGTTTTGATTTGTCCCCGCAAGTCTTGGATTTGCTTGAGGGCGTTTTGCATTAGGGTGCGGTAGTCTTGTGTCATGGTTTTTTAAACGCAAAGGGGCGCGGAGGTAAACGCGGAGGGGCGCGGAGTTAGTTGAGTTGTTCTAGTTCTTGGGCTAGTAGTTGGGCGATTTCTGCTGTGGAGGGTTCTGGGGTTTGTTGTAGTTGATTGTTTAGGTGGTGGGCTAATGTGTGAATGTTGGGATAGTCGAAGGCTATTGTTGATGGAAGTGTGATTTTAAGGTCGGTTTGTAGGCGGTTTTTAAATTCGATGGCTGTGAGTGAGTCCATTCCTAAGTCGAAAAATCCGGTGTGGGGGTTGATTTCATGGGGTGCAAAACCTAAGACTTTGGCTATCTGTTCTTGAAGATAGGTTTCTAGTAGTTCGTAACCTGCTGTTTTGTCTAGTTGGGATAGTTTTTCGAGTAAATCTGTGTTGGGAGGTGGTGTAGGGGTAAGTTTTGGGTTGTTGGCTGGATAAAAATTCTCGAAAAATGGTGAGTTAATGGGGAATTTTTGCCAGTTAATTGGTACTACTCCGATTTGGGTTAGGGGTTGGGTCATGAGGTGTTGTAAGATTTGGATACCCTCATTAGGTGCGATCGCTTCGATTCCTCTTTGCTGCATTTGTTTGGTGGCTTGGCTGGCTGAACCAATTTCTGACCAAATTCCCCAGTTAATACTCATGGCGGGTAAGCCTTTGGTTTGTCGGTAATGGGCTAGGGTATCAAGAAATGTGTTTGCAGCAACGTGGTTTGCTTGTCCAGGTGAACCAAATAAGGCGGTGGCTGAGGAGAAAAGGACGAAGAAATCTAGGGGTAGGTGTTGGGTTAATGTATGCAAATTCCAAGCCCCCATGACTTTCGCCGCCATGACTTTTTGAAAGCGTTCCCAGTTCATTTGTAATAACGCGCCATCATCTAATACTCCCGCCCCGTGGATAATTCCGGCTAGGGGATATGCAGAGTTTTCAATTTCTGTCAAGATGTTGCTTAAAGCTGCCGTTTGGGATACATCTATTTGTGCGATCGCTATTCTCGCACCAGTAGTTTCTAATTCCTGAATCTTTGATACTGCATCAGATGTAGGTGCATTTCGTCCTAATAGCAGCAGATGACAAGCACCCATTTTTACCAGCCATTCCGCTACGAGTAAACCCAAGCCACCCAAACCGCCGGTAATTAAATAAGTACAATTCTCTTTCAGAGGATATAGCGAATTTCCCAGCCCCCAATCTACTACCACTTTCCCAATATGCTTACCCTGCTGCATATACCGGAAAGCATCTACTATCTGTGTCATGGGGAATACTTTTGCAGCTAGGGGTTGCAGGCGATGTTGCTCAAATTCCTCCACTAACTGCTGTAGCATATTCTGTATCAGTTCGGGTTGTTGTTGGCACAAGTCAACTAAATCTACTAAGAAGTAGTCTGCATTTGGTTTAACTTGTTTTACCTGTTTCTTTGTCCACACATCAATTTTGCCAATTTCTACAAATCTTCCTTGGGGTTTGAGAACTGCGAAACTTGCAGGGATAAAATCACCACGGAGGGAATTGAGGACAATATCTACACCTTGTCCTTGAGTTTGGGCGAGAATTTGGGCGGAAAAATCTAAAGTGCGTGAGTTGAAAATATTGGTTACGCCTAAGTTTCGCAGGGTTTCCCATTTCTGGGGACTGGCGGTAGCAAATATTTCTGCGCCTGCTAGTTTGGCTATTTGAATGGCTGCTTGTCCCACACCACCCGCAGCAGCATGAATGAGAACTTTGTCACCAGGGCGAATTTTCGCTAAATGGTGCAGGGTGTAAAAGGCTGTGAGGAAGGCGGCTGGTATGGTTGCACCATCTATGATATTTAAATGTTGGGGGAGGGGAATTGCGATCGCTGCATTTATGGTGACATACTGGCTAAAGCTACCACTGGCTAAGGCTATAACTGTTTGTCCGATTTGTAGATGGTGTACATCTCTACCGATAGCTACGATTTCGCCGACGCACTCACAGCCTAGCATTCCAGGTTCGCCTGGGTACAAGTCTAAGGCGTTTAAGATGTCGCGGAAGTTTAAACCGGTGGCTTGAATGCGAATTTCTATTTCTCCTGGGTTGGGAGGGGTGCGGTTAACTGTTTGGAAGGTGAGGTTTTCTATTGTTCCTCTCTTGGAGATGCTTAGTTGGTGGTTTGTTTCGCGCAAAGGCGCAAAGGCGCAAAGAGAGTTTTGGGTGAGTCTTGGGGTGTATCGGGTGTTAGTGCGCCAAGCGATTTGTGTTTCTGTTGAGTTCCTGAGGAGTTCTTTGAGGAGGATATCTATCTGTTCTGTGGCGGTATATGTGGGATCTAGGTCTAAACAGCGACAATTAATTTCTGGATGTTCTAGTTGTATTACTTTACTGATTCCCCATAATGTTGTTGCTGCAAGTCCTTTTATAAAAGTGTCCTGACCTATGTTTACTGCTCCCTGGGTGACTAGCCACCATTGGGTTAATTGCTGAGATTTCGTATTGTTTTGTATTGAATATAACAGGCTTTCGCAGAGGATCTGTTGTTGTTTGATTAATTCTGCGGTGGTTAATTCGTCGGGGTGGGGTACGTCTAAACCCCAGAGGTTAATTAGGTGTGATGCTGGTGTGGGAAGGGTGGGAAGTTGGGAGTCGGCAAAAATTAGATGACAAGTTACTCCTTGGGTTTGTAGATGGGTGGCGAGTTTTTCTCCTAACCCTTGTTGATCTGCCAAAATTAACCAATTATCTGGTATTATTGGGGTCTGAGCCACAATTAACGCTTGATTTCCTGTGGTTTCATTTAACTGAGTTGCAGAGTCAAAACCCTCTTGTGTTAATAATTTCTGCCACTGTTCACTGGAAATTAGCGCATGATGGGGACGTAAATCATAGTCTTGGAAACGCCACCAGCCTTCAGTTAACCCAAAGATTAAGTCTAACCACCATACTGGCTGTACTCCTTCTAATAAGACAAGTAGTCCACCTCTTGACAAAAGTTGCTTAATGTGTATTAAAGTTTGGCGTAAATCTTGGGTGGCGTGGAGTACGTTAGCGGCGATGATGATATCAAAGCTATTTTCTGTGAAGCCTTGGGTAGTGGGAGGTTTTTCGACATCAAATAATTGATACTGCACACAGGAATAATTAGCGAATTGTTGCTGTGCTTTGCTGAGGAATAGGGGTGAAACGTCGGTGAAGAAATATTCAATGTTTCTTTGTGCGAGTTCTGGTAATAAATGTGCGGTTGTTCCCCCAGTTCCCGCGCCTATTTCCAAAATTCGCAGGGGTTGTTCTGGTGGAATTTCGGCTATGGCTGTGGTAATTGCTTGTTTTACCAAGGTATTCATCATTTTGGCAATGGGTGAATTTTGGTAAAGGTGCGTTAAGTCGCTGAAGTCTCCATTGGGAAATAATAATTGTAATGGGTCGATTTTACCTTGTAAGACTTCTGCTAAATGGCTGGTACAGCGTTCGAGTAAGTTTAATTCTGGTGTGGCGTTGGGATATGTTTGACGCAATTGGGTAAAGTTGAGGGGTGTTTCTCTTTGTTCTTGGTTTTGGAGAATTTGCAATAAATACTGATATAGTTTTTTATGTTGGGTTACTATACTCAATTCTTCAACCCCTTGCAATGTCTGTAAAATGCAAGCTACACTCAGCTTTTCAAGTTGGGATGATAGGGATAAATAATTATCTAATTCTGACTGATTTAATATTGATGAGTTACTAACTCTAGTGGGAGTTAGTAAGTTATGGTGTGTTAAGGGGTTTTCTTGCCATGCAATACTATATAACCAATCTTGCCAGTTATTTAATTGTTTGACTGGCTGAATTTTTAAGCCGGTGATAGTGGCGATTAGTTTATTATTAGCGTTGAATATTTGAATATCGGCGATATATCTTTCTCGCAGTTTAACGTAACTCCAAAGGTGTGTTTGGTGTTTTTCTCCATACCATTGGAATTGTTCTATAGCTACGGGTAGGTAGGCTGTTAATGGTTGGGAGTCGAGGAAAATTGCTCCCGTTACTTGTAAACAAGCGTCTAAGATTATGGGGTGAATTTGATAGGGGGTTATGTCGATTTCTGGTGATAGTTTGATTTCGCCTAATGCTTGGTTTTGTCCTCGCCAAATTTGTTGAATTGCTTGGAAGGATTTTCCGTATTCTATTCCTATTTTTTGGCAGGTTTGGTAGTAAGTGGTGGGGTCGATTTTTTGGGTGCAGGTTGTTGGGAATTGGGGGGAGTCTACAAGGGGTTGGGAGGTTTGGATGATTCCTGTTGTGTGGGTTATATGGGGGGTTTTTGTTTCGCGCAAAGGCGCAGAGGCGCGGAGAGAGAGAATTTCAAATTGGTATGTTTGTTTTTCTAGGGGGGTGAGGATTAGTTGTAGGGTGATTTCGTTGGTTGTGGGTAAGGGTTGGATGATTTGGATGTTTTGCAGGTTGTAGGAGTTGGCGGGAAATATTTGTTCGGCGGCTGTTATTGCTATTTCTATATAGCCGGCAGCAGGCATTATACTATTACCCATGACTTGATGTTGGTGTAAAAAGTCTGGGTTGTTTTGGGAAATTTGATTTTGGAAATATATGGTTTCTGATTTGGCTAGTTGTAGTTTCTGTCCCAGTAAAGGATGTAGGTTAGGAGTTGGGGATGGTGGGGTAAATTCAAGTTTCTCTACCCAAAATCTCTGGCGTTGAAATGAGTAGGTTGGTAAAATTACTCGTTGATGTGTTTGGTTATCGTTGAAGTTTTCCCAGTTGATATCTATACCTTGCATATATAATGATGCGAGGCTAGATAAGATTGTTTGTCTGTCACTTTGTCCGGGACGTAAACTGGGTAGCCAGGAGTAATTTTCTGCATTTGGTAAGCAGGTTTTACTGATGCTGAGTAAGGTGGGTTTTACGCCAATTTCGAGAAAGATTTTACACTTTTCTTGGATTAATGTTTCTATTCCCAAGGCAAATTGTACGGTTTGTAAAATGTGATGACACCAATACTCGGCATTAGCAATTTCTGCACCAATAACTTTACCTGTGATGTTAGAAATTATCGGTGTTTTGGGAGGATGAAAGGTGATACTCTCGGCGACTTGTCGAAATTCTTCTACCATTGTCTCCATTAAGGGAGAATGGAAAGCATGGGAAACGGTTAAGGGTGTCGTTTTGATTCCCTGATTTTGCAAGATTTCTGCTAGTTGTGCAATGGCTGTGTCTTCGCCGGAAATTACTGTATTCTCTGGGGAATTGATGGCAGCAATACCCACTTTTTCAGAATATGCTTGAATATATTCGGTGATTTCTGTGGCTGATGCACTTACAGCTAACATTTTGCCATTCTCAGGTAATTGTTGCATCAACCGAGCGCGGTGAGCTATTAGTTTGATTGCGTCTGGTAAGGTGAAGACACCAGCAATACAAGCGGCGACATATTCCCCTAAACTATGTCCTATGAGAAAATCAGGTGTAATTCCCCAGTGTCGCCACAGTTGAGTTAAGGCGTATTCGATGACGAATATGGCGGGTTGGGTGTAGATGGTATGAGAAAGGGTGTAGGGGTGTAGGGGTGTAGGGGTGTAGGGGGAAGAATTGATTGCGTCTTCTGTGGTGAATAAAATTTCACGTAAATCTATATTTAAGTGGGGATGCAATAATTCACAACATTTATGAACTTGTTGGCGGAAATAGGGGTGGGTGTCGTAAAGTTCCTTCGCCATGTTGAGATATTGGCTACCTTGTCCGGTGAAGAGAAAGGCGATTTTGGGCGAATTGGGGGGAATTATTTGACTATTAAATGTTTTTGCGGTATTGTGCAGGTAATTAGATAATTGCTCATAAACTGAATTATAAGAATTGGCGGGTATCGTTAGGCGGTAACGGAAGTGCGATCGCCCGATGTTGGAAGTAAAGCAGATATCACCTAAGTTATCTTGTGGTTGGGAAGCAAAATATTTAATGTATTGTTCTACAAGTCCCCGCAATGCCTGTGGTGTTTTGGCTGATATGGTTAGTAGATGATATCCTGTGTCTTCCTGGGAATGTGGAACAGGGGTAAATTCTTCTAATATTAAATGTACATTCGTCCCACTCATCCCGAAGGAACTTACACCAGCTAGGCGTTGACTGTTTGCACTCTGCCACGAAGTTAATTGAGTAGGGACGGTGACGGGTAATTTCTGCCAGGGAATGTAAGGGTTTGGTTGTTGGAAGTTGACATGGGCTGGAATTTGTTGGTGTTGCAGTGCCAAGATGACTTTCATTAACCCCGCTACACCGGCTGCACCTTCTAAATGTCCGATGTTGGTTTTTACCGAACCAATAGATAAGGTTTGATTTTTACTTCTACCTTCACCTAGTACCTTAGCTAAGGCTAAAACTTCGATGGGGTCGCCGAGAACTGTACCTGTGCCATGCAATTCACTATACTGGACTTGTTGCGGTTCGACTTGAGCATTTTGTAAAGCTTGGCGAATTACGGCTTCTTGGGCTGTGCCGTTGGGGGCTGTTAAACCGTTGCTGCTACCGTCGTGATTAACTGCCGAACCGCGAATGACTGCTAAGATGGGGTCATGGTTTGCGATCGCATCTCGCAATTTTTTCAAGACGACAATGCCACAACCTTCACCCCGTCCGTAACCATCCGCCGCCGCATCTAAGGTTTTACAACGTCCATCCACGGCTAAGGCTTTCAATTTACAAAAGCCAATCATCGGTTCTGGGGATAAAATTAAGTTGACTCCTCCCGCCAAAGCCATGTCAGATTCACCATTGCGTAAACTTTGACAGGCTAAATGTACCCCCAGCAAGGAGGAAGAACAAGTTGTATCAAGCTGCATCACCGTACCTTGTAACCCTAAAACATAGGCGATGCGTCCGGCGGCGATGCTGCGAGTGTTACCTAAACTGCTGAAAGCATCTATTTGTGTGGGATGGGAAAGGCTATGTTTGGCGTAGTCATCAAAACATAGTCCTATATATATAGATGTCTGACTACCTTTAAGTTTTTCGGGAGATTGTCCAGCACGTTCCAACGCTTCATAGCTAACTTCTAATAATAGACGTTGTTGGGGGTCGAGACTTTGGGCTTCGCGGGGAGAAATCCCGAAAAATTGAGCGTCAAACTCATCTACTTTCTCGAGAAAATGCCCGTAGCGAGTGTACATTTTCCCTGGGGTGTCGGGGTTTGCATCGTAGTAGTTCTCTATATCCCAACGTTGGGAGGGAATTTCGCCGACTGCATTCACACCATCCCGCAACAATTGCCAAAAAGCTTTCGGGTTATTTGCATTACCAGGAAATCTACAAGCCATGCCAATAATAGCGATGGGTTCAGTTTGTTGTGCTTCCAAAGCTGTGATTTCGGCTCGTAGTTGTCGCATTTCTACGAGCGCGTCTTTGAGCAATGTTTGGTAGTTGGGTGAGTTAGTCATAGGATTTTTTAAACGCAAAGGGGCGCAGAGGTTTACGCAGAGGAACGCGGAGGAGATAAAACTTTGTACCTTTGTACCTTTGCGCCTTTGCGCCTTTGCGCGAAACTTATTTCATCTGAGGTTTACGGTGACGAGCGATCGCAATTTCTTGGCTTAAGAGTTGTGCTATATCTGTAGTAGATAAGTCATCCAAGTTATTATCTGAAGGTAAATCTTTGGTAACTTCCCCCAAATAATTAGCTAAAGCATTAATGGTGGGAAAATTCCAAGCGATAGTTACATCTAAAGGTTGGGAAATCTTTAACCAATCTTGTAAATCTTGGGTTAATTCTACCGCCGTTACTGAATCCATGCCGTAATCAGCGAAGGCTTTATTTACATCTATAGTAGAAATTGGTTGACGTAATTTTTGAGCTATCCAATTTTTTAACCAGTTTTGAATCTCTGAGGATGCGGGTAAATCTGCTGTTGTGGGAGTAAACTGGGGACTCTCCCCTGACTGACGCAGTAACTCATCTAACTCCTGCGCTTCCCCAGTAAAACTTTGTTCAATGTCACCGATGGTTTTTGTGTATTCGTTGAGGTGATGGACTAAACTTTGACTATTGAGAAATAGTAAGTTATCGGTGTTAAAACTCAAGATTTCTTGGATTTGTTCATCAAAGCGATGTTTTACCCAAGCTATTGCCGATTTATCGTCTAATACTGCCCATAATATCGCTTCAGTTGCGAGTTTACCGACTTGATGATAAACCCAACGCTGCACTGTAATGTTAGCACCATCAAAACAGTGTCCTCTAATTTTATCAACCGCATCCCTTAACTTTGCTCCGACTTCCACCGCACCCAAAGTTTGACAGAGGAAATTTTGCAGCGTATCACCTTGCTTGAGAACACGCGCACCCAAAAACCCACACAAAGTTTCTGTCGGCCCTTCAAATATCCGCAAAACTCGCGCATCTCTGAGAATTTGTGGTGCGATATTACTTTCTATATATCCCCTTCCCCCCAAAGTTTGTACCAATAAATCTGCTGCTTGCCAATAAAATTCCGGTGCAGAAATTTTACAAGCTGCATAAACTTCCGTCGGCACAGTCTCAACAGTGTCGAGTAATTTTCCTACCCGCATCACCAAACTTTGTACGGCTGTAATGGCAAAAGTCAATTCTTGCAGACGATGCAACACCACAGGATGATCAAGTAACTTACCCGTAGCGATTTGTCGCCGCCCACTATAACGCCACATTAATTGTACACAGCGTTGCATTCCACCGACACAAGCAGCTGCGATCGCTAACCTCCCATACATCATGGCATCTTGAGCAACATTCATCCCCTTCCCCGCTTCACCCAAAACTTGCGCTGATGTCACCGGAATATCTTCCAAATAAACCGTATTCTGCACCATTCCCCGCATTCCCATCGTCAAAGCTTCCGCACCTTGACGCAAACCACGACTACCGCGACGCACCACAAAACCGCTAATACCCTGCTGATGTTTGACAAACACATTAATTACACCAGCCCAAGCAGCTGAACCACTCCAAATCTTCTCACCCCGCAACAACCAACCATCACCATCACTAATAGCCTGAGATTGAATAGCTTGAGGATTCGCACCCGCACCAGTTTCCGTCAACGCAAAAGCCGCCAACTCCCGCCCCGTCGCCAAAATGGGTAAAAGTTCCGCCTTTAAAGCATCAGTCCCATACATTAATATCGGATGCACACCCAAAACATTATTCAACCCCACAAACAAAGCCAAAGTCGGATCAATTGCCCCAAGCTGTTGTAGAATCCTGATGGTGTCCGTATATCCCAAACCCAAACCACCATAACAAGAAGGGACTTGCATCCCTAACAAACCCTTATTCCCAAAATCCAAAACCACATGAGGCGAAATACAACGCCGTTCATCCATCAACCGCGAATTAATATGATGGTTAGCATAATCCCGTAACCACCCAATCAACCCATCTACAACCCTCTCCTTCTCTTCTTCCCTCTCCTCTCCGCGCCTCTGCGCCTCTGCGTGAGCTAATTCCCACCCAAACACCACATCCAACCCCGAATTAACAAACCCCTCCCGACAAGCAAAACGCTGCACCTTCCCACTAGAAGTCTTCGGAATACTCCCAGGCTTCAGCAAACAAACCCCATACACCTGCAAACCAAACTCACGGGAAATAGCACCCCGAATTGCCGCAATAATCCCATCCTCATCAAGCCTACGCCAACTACTACGCTCAACCTCCTGCACCACCACCAACCGTTCTTCCCCGTCTACTTCCACAGTAAACGCCGCACCCCAATAGGCACTCAAAGCCGGATGACACTGGGAAACAGTCGCTTCAATATCGTGAGGATAGTAATTTTGTCCCCGAATTATCATCACATCTTTAATTCTGCCGGTGACAAACAACTCACCCCCAACCAAATACCCTAAGTCTCCCGTGCGTAAAAAATTGCCACCCCCTGAAGCCAAAGTTGCTTGAAAAGTTGCTTCCGTCTCCTGGGGACGTTGCCAATAACCTTGGGCGACACTTGCACCTTTTAGCCAAATTTCCCCTTCTTCCCCGTCTGCACAGAGTTGCCGAGATTCAGGATTAACTATAATTACAGTTTGGTCATCACTAGGAGAACCACAACTAACTAAAGATTTAGCAGTTTTATTTAATACAAATTCTTCCTTAGTTTTACCAGTAACAAATAAGGTCGCCTCAGCCAAGCCATAACAAGGATAAAACGCTTCTTGGCGAAACCCATAAACAGCAAACTCAGTAGCAAATTTTTCTAGTGTCTCCTGACGAATTGGTTCTGCACCTGTAAACGCTAACTCCCAGCTACTCAAATCTAAACCAAAACATTCCTCTTTCCGAATATTACGGACACACATTTCATAAGCAAAATTAGGTGCGCCGCTAGTGGTAGCTTGAGTTTGAGAAATTGCTTGTAACCAACGAAGCGGTTTTTGCAGAAACTCCACAGGAGACATCAAGGTGACAGGAAACCCACCATACAACGGCTGTAAGATTCCCCCAATCAAACCCATATCATGATAAGGTGGCAACCAACTCACAACATGGGTACGAGAAGAATGCCCAAAGCGGTGATAAATTTGCCCTAAGTTATGCAACAAATTGCCATGACTCAGCATTACGCCTTTGGGTGTGCCGGTTGAACCAGAAGTATATTGTAGTAAAGCTAAACTATCAGCTGTGAGTCGAGGCGTTTGCCAAGCCTCACCTACAGATAAAACCATGCTATCTGTCGTCACTGTTGTTAAATCTGTAATTTCTGTACCTTTGGCTACCTCTTGCAAAGATTTATCTAAGGATACTGTCGTCAAAACTCCCTTAGCTTGGGCATCGGCGGTAATTGCCAACAACCGCTTTAAGTTATGATTACGACGCGGTGGATATACGGGAACTGCCACCACACCCGCATAAAAGCAACCCAGAATCGCTGCAATCAATTCCAACCCAGGCGGATACATTAATAATACCCGTTCTCCCTGCCAGTGCATCGCTTGTAAATGTACGGCGATCGCTCTTGCTTTTTGGTCTAACTCCGCGTATGTAATCTGTTCGCGTTTGTCATCTTGCCAAAACGCAAAACCAACAGCATCACCTTTTTGTTGCGTCCATGTGCGTAAGACATCCACAAGTGTCGCTGCATGGTGGGGAGTTAATGAGAAAATTTCTCTTTGGCGGTTAATCATTATGCCCTAATTCGCCTTGGGGGAATGAAATTAGCTAAAAGGATTTGTGAAAAATTTGCACTTTTCAACTGCCCGTCTTGGCAGTCACATTCTGCTGTGATGAATATTTCACTGATACTGATGGTCAGTATAGCGGATTGTTGATAATTTTACTAGAGGCTTAGAGATGATGTATTACAACAATTCGCAATTCGCAATTCGCAATGGACTTCGTCCCGCTACGCTAACGCAATTTGCAACGATGTTCCCGCCCCGCTACGTTAAAGCAATTAGGTTTTGTGGCGGGGATTTAGTGTAGTAGGGTGCGTCAGTGTCAGAAAACCCAACTACACCGAGAAATTATTCATGCTGACGCACCCTACATTTGAAATATTTTTTGCGCTGGAAGTCCCTAAACTTTAAATTTCAGGTTGTGTGGTGCGTTACGGCTCATGTCTACTCTGTCTCATGTTCAAGTCCTGACATTGCCGTAACACACCCTACGTCAGATTTACTTGCTTGAATATAAATAAAGATTACGGAGAAAAACATAATTTTTTTACAATCTAAGCTCTGTAATCTAAGGTATATTATTTTTAATAAATTTTCTCAATAATCGGCTAGAAATAACTTCAGTAATTTGAAGCGAAAGGTTGATTGAATGCTATTAGCTTGATCAATCAATTCTGTAGTCAGTATTAAGTTACCGCCAATTGTATTTTGTAATGAATGATTCTTATCTAGAAAAATTGTGTCAGCAGACTATTACTGCACCAGAGTTAATATCTCTGCTAGAAGGTTATCAGATGCTACCTCAACTATATCGTGAGTTGTTAATTGACCAAGCGATAACTTCGTTAAGCTCCGCTAACGCCTCTATAGAATGTACTCCAGAAGAGATAGAACAGGCAAAACAGGAAGATCCCCAACAGACAACAGCACTAGCAACCAGAAAATTACGGTTAGAGAAATTTAAACTAGCGACATGGGGACATAAATTAGAGTCATATTTCCTCACCCAAAAAGCGCAATTAGATCAGGTGACTTATTCCCTGATTAGAACCCGCGACATGGCACTTGCTCAAGAATTATACTTTCGCATTAAAGCCAAAGAGCAAAGTTTTGCAGAAATTGCCCGTCAATACTCCCAAGGGCCAGAAGCACAGACAGGGGGACTAATTGGCCCTGCACCCCTGAGTCAACCCCACCCCCAGTTAGTAGCCAAACTCCGCGCCAGTCAACCAGGACAACTATTACCACCCTCTCGGCTAGGGGAATGGATAGTCATTGTGCGCTTAGAACAGATGGTTCACGCCAAATTAGATGACTCTACACGGAAAAAACTCCTGAATAAACTCTTCCAAGAATGGTTACAAGCATCTTTAGAACAAACTCTTTCTAAAACTCTGTGTACCTCTGCGTGAACCTCCGCGATACTTTGCGTTTTAGAAGATTTCACGCAGAGGCGCAGAGGCGCAGAGAGTGAGAGTTTGAGAGATGAAAGTCTCACTTAACAAGTCTTTTTTCAGACACAATATGACTACTTCTATACCTTCTATCGCCGATTTTCTGGCAACAACGTCACCTTTTAATCTCCTTTCCGCTTCTGGAATGAAGCAATTGACTGAAACAGCACAGCTATTGCGTTACCGGATGGGACAAACCATAGTTGTGAAAGAAACAATGCCGGCTCATGTAGCAATTATTTATGAAGGACAAGCCCGGCTGATTGGTTACAATTATAATTCTGCTGTTCCCGATACTATAGAATTACTGCAACCAGGGTCGATTCTGGGTTGGGTAAGTTTGCTCAGGGGTGTGGCTTGCGAAACTGCGATCGCCTCCACAGAAGCCGTATGTTTAACTATCCCTTCTGTTGCTTTTCAAACTTTATTTAAGAAAGAAAAAGCCTTTGCTGATGCCTTAACTAAAAACTGTGCTACCTCTGAGTTAGTTGATTTACTGAGTTTAGAAATTCAACGTCGCGCCTTGGGGGAGGTGGAATTAACAGCCTTAGTTCCGCAAATTCTCCCCCAGGCTGTGGTTTTGAATTTATCTAAGGGGAAAACGCCTCTGAGTCAACTAGATCCCCACCGCATTTGGTTGTTAAGTAGTGGTAATACTAACTTTGCCATAGGCGATCGCCTAGAGTCATCCCCAGACAAGCAAATACTCAAGGTAGAAAGTGGTACAGCTAGGTTAATTGGTATCCCTCCTGTATCTTTTCAACCCCCAGCCATAGAACCGGAAATAGAAGCTATCACAGATGATATTCCCTACGCATCTGAACAACCTCCAGCTTTAGAAAGTAAAGATAGACGGGGTAAATACCCTTACGTTGGCGGTAAAGGAGCAGTCAATGAAACCTTGGCTTGCTTCCAGATGTTGAGCCAGTATTGGAGTATGCCTTTTCGTCGTGATGTCATCCGGCGAGTATTACAGAATCAGCAACAAAGATTAGGGTCAATTTCCTTGCAATTATGCGGTTCTGTCGCCGAAATGCTGGGTTTACGAGCGCAATTAGCCGTAGTACCCGCCATTGCTATTACTCGCCTCCAAACCCCAGTCATGCTGCAATGGCAAAATCGTTGTGCGATTCTTTACAAAGCCACCGCCAGCGAATTGGTGTTAGCTGTCCCAGGTAAGGGAATCGAACGCCACAAAACCAAAGCCTTCATGAACACTTGGGGAGAACAAGGGGAAGTTCTGCTTCTCCAACCCACCAAAGAAACCCCCCGTAAACGCTTTGGTTTAAGTTGGTTTTTACCCTTCGTCTCCCGCTACCGTCGGGTGTTGAGTGAGGTTTTAATTTCCTCCTTCTTTGTCCAGTTGTTCGGCTTGGCAAATCCTCTCATTACCCAAGTCATTATTGATAAAGTCCTGATTCAAAACTCCCCCGCCACCTTAAACGTATTGGGGAGTTTGTTAGTTGCTACAGCCTTATTTGAAGCCGTCCTCACCACCCTGAGAACCAATTTATTTGTCGAAACCACCAACCGTATAGACATGGCCTTGGGTTCAGAGGTGATTGACCATCTCTTACGGCTACCCCTACGGTACTTTGAAAAGCGTCCCGTCGGTGAACTTTCCACCCGCATTAACGAACTAGAGAACATCCGCCAATTCCTCACCGGTACAGCCTTAACAGTAGTCCTAGACGCGATATTTTCTGTGATTTACATCGTCGTCATGCTGTACTACAGTTGGCTATTGACCTTAGTCGCCTTAGCCACAGTCCCCCTATTTGCCCTGTTAGGGTTAATTGTCGCCCCCGTCATCCGCCAACAAACCCGCACCCGCGCCGAACGCAACGCCCAAACTCAATCTTATTTAGTCGAGGTTGTTTCCGGTATTCAAACCGTCAAAGCCCAAAATATTGAACTGCGATCGCGTTGGCAATGGCAAGACCGTTATGCTCATTATGTGGCTGATAGTTTCAAAAATGCCCTCACCTCAACTACAGCAGGTTCTATCAGTAAATTTCTCAACCAACTCTCAGGGTTATTACTCCTCTGGGTCGGGGCATTTTTAGTATTACAAGGCACACTCACCCTCGGTCAACTAATCGCCTTCCGCATCATCGCCGGTTACACTACCAGCCCTCTACTACGGTTAGTGCAACTATGGCAAAACTTCCAAGAAACAGCCCTATCCCTGGAAAGATTAAGTGATATTTTAGACACACCCCAAGAAGAAGATGTGCGTCAAGATATCCCCTTACCAGCAGTTCAAGGAGCAGTCAAATACGACCATATCACTTTCCGCTTCACCAATAGCCCCACCCCCCAACTAGAAAACATCAACCTAGATATTCCCCCAGGAACATTTGTCGGTGTAGTGGGACAAAGCGGCGCAGGAAAAAGCACCCTTACCAAACTCCTACCCCGACTGTACGATCCCGAAGCTGGACGTATTTTAATTGACGGTTACGACATCCACAAAGTCGAACTGTATTCCCTACGGCGACAAATTGGCATGGTATTACAAGATACCTTGTTATTTGATACCACAGTCCAAGAAAACATTGCTCTCAATAACCCCGAAGCCACATCTGAAGAAATCATCAACGCCGCCAAAGTTGCCTACGCCCATGACTTTATCATGAGCCTACCAATGGGATATAACACCCGTGTTGGGGAGAGAGGCTCGGCACTTTCTGGGGGACAAAGACAAAGAATTGCGATCGCTCGTACCGTTCTGCAAAATCCCCGTCTGCTGATTATGGATGAAGCCACCAGTGCTTTAGACTACAACAGCGAACGCCAAGTCTGTCAAAATCTCCAACAAGCCCTCAAAGGACGTACAGTCTTTTTCATCACCCACCGCTTAGGTACTATTCGCCATGCCGACATTATTTTAATGATGGAACAAGGACGCATCTCCGAGCAAGGTACACACGATGAATTAATGGCTCTCAGAGGTCTTTACTACTGTTTATATCGCCAGCAAGAAGCTGTAGTGGTTTGAGTAATAAGTAATGAGTAATGAGTAATGAGTGGTGAGTGCTGAGAGAGAAATAAATACTCCCTTGTCTCCCTTGTCCCAATCCCCAATCCCCAGTCCCCAATCCCCCCAATCCCCAAATCCTATGAGTTCTAACAACGGTAACGGTCGCCTGACAACCATAACACAGGATAAGAATATCAACCCCACACCCTCAACAACACCTCACCCAGAAGCATCTTCCTTTGAAAATCCCCTGATGCTCAAACAATCTTCTAGGTGGTCACGGGGGATATTATGGACATTGATGTTTGTCTCAATTGCAGCCGTAGGTTGGGCTAGTGTCGCCAAAATTGAACAAGCAGTTCCTGCTCTGGGAAAACTTGAACCCCAAGATAATGTTAATGAGGTGCAAATCCCTATTGAGGGTGTTGTCAAAACTATACACGTCAAAGATGGAGACAGAGTAAAAGCAGGGGATTTACTGGTTAAACTTGATCCCACCGTTTCCCAAGCGCAAGAAGATTCCTTAAAACGAGTCCGCACGGTTTTAGAACAGGAAAATCAATTTTATCAAGCCCAATTAAGTGGCAATGATTCCTCCTTACCTACCGTATCCATTCCAGCGCAATTTGTCAGCTTAACCAGAAGCCGGGCGGTATTATTGGCTGAAAATCGTCTATTTCAAGCCCAACTTGATGGGAATGCTGGTGCAATCTCCTTGAGTCCTGAACAACAACAACGGGTACAATCCGAGTTAGAAGAGTTAACCTCACGGGTGACTGCTGCTCAGTTAGAAATTGACCAATTGCAAAAGCAATATAGCCAAGCAGACATCAGACTTAAATCTAATGAGGAAAAATTAAAAGTTAATGAGCAGATATTTCAGGATTTGGAGGAATTAGCGACAGAAGGGGGAATTTCCCGCATTCAATACCTCAACCAAAAACAAGAAGTAGAATCCATTCGTGCAGAAATTGCACAATTGCAAGAAGAAAAAATCCGTTTGCAAGCTGCAATGGCGCAAGCCCAAGCCAAAGTTCAAAACACCAAACACATTGATAGAAGGGATTTAACCACCAGAATCGGCAATAATAGCCAAAGAATAGCTGAAATTGACAGCCAATTAACCAAAGCCATTGTCGATAACAAAAAACGCATCGCCGAAATCGACAGCCAACTAAGCCAAACCAATCAGGCATTAAGGTATAGTGTAGTGCGATCGCCTGTTGATGGTGTAGTCTTTGACCTGAAAGCCCACGCCCCAGGCTTTGTTGCTAAGTCTACTGAACCTGTATTAAAAATCGTTCCCCAAACCAACTTAGTAGCAAAAGTTTCCATCACCAACCAAGACATCGGCTTTATCAGAGAAGGAATGCGCGTTGATGTCCGTATAGACTCCTTCCCCTACAGCGAATTTGGTGACATCAAAGGTACTTTAACCTGGATTGGTTCTGATGCCCTACCACCAACCCAACTTCAGCCATACTACACCTTCCCAGCCACAGTCACCCTTGACCAACAATACCTAAACAGCAACAACCGCAAAATTGCCCTCCAGTCAGGAATGTCATTAAACGCCAACATCAAAATCAGAGAACGCACAGTTATGAGCATCTTCACTGATTTCTTCAATAAAACCGGAGAAAGCCTGAAATTTGTTCGTTAATCATCAGTTCGTAGTAAGGACTTTAGTCCTTAGAATGAGAGGACTAAAGTCCTCACTACAAACAAATCTGTAGAAGTATTGAAGAGGGGGATAAAGACTAGAGAAAAATGGTAATATCCTATTCTAGCTAATTACTTAGCATAAAAATTTCCCTTACCACACATCACGACACTCTTCGCTTGATCTGTAAGAGTCTACACCAGTTAAATTAGGACAATCGGTATTTATGACATGGAATTATTGGCAACCCGCCATTGGCGTTGCTAGTGTAATCACTGTTCTCGTCTCCCAACCAGTTTGGGCTGCTCCTGTGCCTGTAACAGCAGTAGAACTCTATGATACAGATCAAGGTTTAGAGGTCGTCTTAAAAACTTCGCCAGGAGTAACCTTAACTACTCAAACTAGCACCGAAGACAAGACCCTAATTATCACCGTCAATAATGCTCAACTGCAATTGGTAGAAGGAAAACCACCCATCACTACCAATAATCCCATCCCTGGTATTGCTGAGATTTTTGTGGGACAGTCTGATCCCAACACCATTGAAATTGAAATCACTGGTGTCAATGCAGTTCCTAAATTCAATTTGCGTCAGGATGGGCAAGAATTTATTGTTAGTGTTCCTTTCGTTACTACCAGTCAAACTCCACCAAATACACAAACACCAACTCCAGAAACCCCCACAGCAGAAACCCCAACTCCAGAGACACCCACAACCCCAGAAACCCCCACAGCAGAAACCCCAACTCCAGAGACACCCACAACCCCAGAAACCCCCACAGCAGAAACCCCACCCTCAGAAGAAGAACCAGAAGAACCCATCGAACTAACAGTGGTTGGGGATCAATTCCGTCAAACTTATCAAGTTCCTAATTCTTCCGTGGGAACGCGCACCGATACCCCCCTAATTGACGTACCCCAAGCTATTCAAGTCATACCTCAAGAAGTCATCAAAGACCAAGGAACTCGCAGCCTCGGCGAAGTCTTAAAAAATACTAGTAGTGCTAGTAGCGGTCGGACATCTTCTCAAGCACCAGCATTAACTCCAGTAATTCGGGGTTTTGAATCTCGTAACCTTTTACGCAACGGTTTAAGAGATGACAGCTTACGATTTCAAAGTGAAATTGCTAACGTTGAACGCGTAGAAGTCCTCAAAGGGCCAGCTTCCGTACTCTTTGGACAAGGTGATTTAGGTGGGGTAGTCAACCTAGTTACTAAACAACCTCTAAATACACCTTATTATTCTATTGGGTATCAAGTAGGGCAATTTGGTTTACATCGCCCCACCATCGACTTTTCTGGCCCCTTAGATAAAGATGGGATTGCTTATCGTTTGAATGCAGCTTATCAAACTGCTGAAAGCTTTAAAGATTTCGAGAATAGCGAGTCCTTTTTTATTGCGCCTGTTGTCAGATTAATAGGTAACGAAAATACAAATTTAACAGCGAGTATAGAGTATCTGAAATACCGCAGTTTTGAGACAGCACCAGACTTACCAGCTTCAGGAACAGTTATTCCTAACCCTAATGGTAGAGTCTCACGGGAGACTAACTTAGGTGAACCATCATTATCTGAAAGTGAGTCTTTAGTCACTCGTTTAGGCTATCAGTTAGACCATCGCCTCAATGAAAATTGGAGATGGAAAAGTGAACTATCTACAGCCTTTTTAGATGTTCCAGAAAGTACAGTAGTCCTTCCAATTGCTAACACTGCCACATCAAATGGATTAAATGCAGATGGTCGTACACTCCGACGCTTTTTAGTAGAAAACCCATCTAGTACCACCAGTTTGACGTTTAATAATAGCCTCTTAGGTAAATTCAAAACAGGCAGTGTTGAACACAGTTTACTGTTTGGTGTGGAAGTGACTAGAGAGCAAACAAAAGATAGACTAGACTTCAGGCAAATCAGTGCTATTAATATTTTTAATCCCGTCTATCGTCCTGAGAATGTGTCACCATTTGCCATTCCTTTTGGTAATACCAACACACAGAAAAATTCTATTGGAATTTATGCTCAAGACCAAATTTCCCTATCCAAGAATATTATTTTAGTATTGGGAGGAAGATTGGATTTTGCTAACCAAGAATATGAAGATTTGCTCTCAGCAGCAGAAAGTTTTGAACGTAGCGACACAGTTTTTAGTCCCCGTGTCGGTATTGTTTACAAACCTAGTGAAAACCTTTCTTTTTATGCTAGCTATAGTAAATCTTTTACACCGGTTGTGGGTAGAACCAGGGTTTTAGATCCAAACACAGGAATAACAACAATAGGTGAACCCTTTGAACCAGAAAGAGGAACTCAGTATGAAGTGGGTTTGAAGGCAAATTTATTAGGCGATCGCCTTTCCACCACCCTAGCATTTTATAATCTAGAACGCACTAACGTTGCCGCCCAAGGATTAAGCGAACCCCTCTCCCAAATCCAAATCGGCAAGCAACGCAGCCAAGGTATAGAATTAGACGTAGCAGGTGAAATTACCCCCGGTTGGAACTTAATAGCCAGTTACGCCTATACAGACAGCAAAATAGTCGAAGATAGCCGGGTTGAATTTCAGGATAAGCAACTACAAAACGTTCCTAGACACGCCTTCGGTTTGTGGAGTACCTACGAACTGCAATCAGGCAGCCTCAAAGGTTTAGGATTTGGTCTAGGTGTTTTCACTCAAGGAGAACGCCAAGGAGACTTACGCAACACCTTTACCTTACCTAGCTACTGGCGTACAGATGCTTCCATCTTCTACCGCCGTGACAAATTCCGCGCCGCTATTAATATTCAAAACCTCTTTGACGAAAATTACTACGAAGGTGCGCGGGACATTGTGCGGATAGTTCCAGGTGCGCCCTTTACGTTGACTGGTAGCGTGTCTTTTGAATTTTAGTTGATGGAGGCAGGGAGCAGGGGGAGACAAGGGGGACAAGGAAGAAATATTTAAGCCAATGCCCCATGCCCCATGCCCCATACCCCATGCCCCATGCCCCATGCCCAATTACCAGAAATTATGCGAACCTTTTTGATCATCTGGCTAGGACAGATAGTATCTACCATCGGTAGTTTTATGACAGTGTTTGCCCTGACAATTTGGGTTTGGGATAAAACTGGTTCAGCAACGGCTTTGGCGTTAGTCGGCTTCTTCGCCCAACTGCCAAAAGTCCTGATTACCACCTTTGCGGGTATTGCTGTAGATAAGTTTAATCGTCGCTTGCTGATGATTGTAGCGGAAGTTGTAGCGGTGTTGTGTACTTTAGCGATCGCCATCCTCTACCTCAACCAACAATTACAAGTTTGGCATTTATACATCATTGTTTTGCTGTACGGTGGCTTTGGACAATTGCAGGTTTTGGCTTATTCTGCCTCTATATCTCTATTAGTTCCCAAAGCACAATTCACCCGTGCAGAAAGTTTAGGTTCTGCGGTGAACTACAGTGCGGCAATTTTTGCTCCTGCCTTAGCTGGGTTTATTTATCCCCGTTTGGGGATGCAGGCTATATTTTGGATTGACTTAACAACCTTTATTGCAGCATTTATTACATTACTTATCGTCAAAATTCCTCAGCCTGCCGTTCAAGAATCCAACAGTGATAATACTGAGAGCTTATGGCAAAAATTAACATTTGGATTTCGTTATATCTGGGCGAATCCATCATTAACAGCAATGGCGATCGCCTTCACATTATTCGCCATTCCCAACGATATCAGTAAAGCCCTCTACAGCCCCATGATTCTTGCCCGCACAGGTGGAAGCTCAGAAATTCTCGGCACAGTCACCACGGCTGCGGGGATTGGGGGTGTAATTGGTGCGATCGCCCTCAGTATTTGGGGAGGATTTCAGCGTCGTATCCACGGAATGTTAATCGGTTTCATTGGACACGGCATTTTTAGAACTATCCTCGGACTAGGGCAAACATTACCAGTGTGGATGGTAGCGCATTTTTGCTCATCAACACTCATTCCCCTATTCTACAGTTCTAGTAATGCCATTTGGTATGCCACAATTCCCCCAGGCTTACAAGGGCGAGTTTTAGCAGCAGATCAACTCATAGGCGTAACTGTAGCCGCCATCACCCCCTTAATTGCCGGTTTCCTAGCTGATAGAGTCTTTGAACCCGCCATGAGTCCCACAGGGATTTTAGCCCCGATTTTTGGCAACATCTTCGGCACTGGGACGGGTGCAGGGATTACTTTACTATTTGTCAGTATGACTATCTGCACTGTCTTAGTAGGAATCTTTGGTTACACTTGGCGGGCTTTAAGAAAGGTGGAAGATTTAATTCCAGATAACAAGTTTCCTGAAAACTCTGGCGTTGTTGATTGATGGGATTTTGTTTCGCGCAAAGACGCAAAGACGCAAAAGTCCCTCAAAAAACCTCTCTCTGCGCCCCTCTGCGTTTAAAAAAACTATGCTTACAATCCAAAAATTACACAAAACATACCCCAACGGTATCCAAGCCTTACACAACATATCCTTAACAATAAGTAAGTCGGCGTGAAAAAACCAAACTATGTAAAGATAAGTAAATACG
>JBODRP010000033.1:0-28892 GCA_050633005.1 Trichormus sp.
AGTTAGGCAGGGAGTTGGGGGGCAGGGGAGCAGGGGAGGCAGGGGGAGCAGGGGGAGCAGGGGGAGCAGGGGGGGTAGGGGAGCAGGGGAGGCAGGGGAGGCAGGGGAGACAAGGGAGCAGAGTAAAGAATTTTAGATTTTAGATTGAAATCCAATCCAAAATTTAAAATCCAAAATCCACTCATTGAATTGCCCAATGCCCCATGCCCAATGCCCAATGCCCCATACCCCATTTATATTCAAGAAGACTCAGACAAGTTTAGTCTTGGTACACTAGATAAAGACCTCTTTTACGGTCTTGATCGACAATAATAAAAGCGGCTCACTTTATATAATTTCTAATTTGTTCATGGTTATAGCAGCTAGTGTGATATCGTTTCTGCTCGCGCCTTTGACTTTAGGCTCTTTCTTGCCCTCTCTACCCCTAGATAGCCTGTTTTCTACCCAGGGTATCATGGTGATGCTACTAGCAGCCTATGCAGGTGCTATGTGGCTATTCCTCACCAGCGCGCCCAAAGTGCATACTGTGATGGTGTCTGATTTAGAGATTGCCCGACAATTATATGAGGGTCTTCTCGATTTGCCAGCCGCAGAAGTACCATTACACTATTACTACAACTACGAACAAACCATAGGCGCGACGGGGATAGATCCTTTATATATGTCCACCAGTCCCAGTTGGTCGGGTAAAACTATCAATAACGGCAATGATGGATTATGGTATCAATTAAAGAAAAACACCCAACTGCACGTTATTAGTGGTGCAAGTTTAGGTACTAAAAATCAGCAACGTCACGTTTGTTTTGATCGTGATTGCTTAGAAATGATTTTATTAAGAGTAGAAACACGGGGCTTAAAATTTAAGATTCGCAATCAAAAACCCCTAAATTTTCTAGTTAAAGACTATGAAGGGCGGATTATTGAAATAGCTGAAGTGGCGAATTAGTTATGGGCATTGGGCATTGGGCATTGGGCATTGGGCATTGGGCATTGGGCATTGGGCATTGTATTTTTCTCCCCCTGCTCCCCCTGCTCCCCCTGCTCCCCCTGCTCCCCCTGCTCCCCCTGCTCCCCCTACCCTCCTAAACCGCCATCTGCTCAATAATTCCCCCGCCGAGAACTTTTTCGCCATCGTACCAGACAGCCGCTTGTCCTGGGGTGATGCTGAATTGGGGTTCGTCAAATACTAAACGCACGCGGGAGTTTTCTAAGGGTATCACTGTCACCGGTGCAGGTGTGGAACGATAGCGAATTTGTACTTCCGCACGAATGGGGGAAGTGGGTTCAGCCATAGATACCCAATTAACTCGGCTGACTGTACATTCTGGTTGAGTTGCTTTGGTGCGATCGCCTACTACTACTCTATTATTTACTGCGTCTAATTCAATCACATACAACGGTTCAGCCGCCGCAATGCCGATGCCTTTGCGTTGACCGATTGTGTAATGATGGACACCATCATGTTGCCCCAAGACTTTGCCTGTGGTATCGACAATATCACCTGTTTTGGGTGCAAGATATTTATCTAAAAATGACCGCATTGAGCCGTTGCTTTCTACTAAGCATAGGTCTTGGCTTTCTGGCTTGTCAGCAGTCTTTAAGCCGTGTTCCGCAGCTATCCGGCGGGTGTCGGCTTTTTGCATTTCCCCTAGAGGAAATAAGGATGCTGCTAGTAAATCTTGCGATAAATCATACAGAAAGTAAGATTGGTCTTTATTTCTGTCAATAGCTCTTAATAATTCGTAACGACCCGTGGCTTGATTATAGTTAATGCGGGCATAATGACCGGTGGCGATGCGATCGCATCCCAATTGTTCACGGGCATATTGTACCATTGGGCCGAACTTCACGGTTTTATTGCACTGGGAGCAAGGTAAGGGGGTAATGCCCACGCTGTAACCACTCACCAGATAATCAACAATTTGGTTTTGAAAGACATCCCGCATATCGACAACTTGATGAGGAATGCCCAATTGTTCACAAATATAAGCCGCGTCGATCATTCCTTCAGAGCAACATTGCCCTTTGCCTTTCATTAGCCAAAGGGTTAAACCAATCACTTCATAGCCCTGATGGTGGAGAATAGCGGCGGCGGTGGAACTATCAACGCCACCCGAAAGACCAACGACGACTTTTTTCATATCTTTATCAGTTAAACCGGGCGTTATCGCTTCGCTGAAGTAAAAATTTACCTTGCGATCGCCAACTACAACGCCAAAAATTTTTAACTGCTCAATTCTAACATATCTACCTTAAAGCCTTATAGCACTGCGTCTGTAGATATCAGGAGGGATAGTTGCTTCATTGCTGAGGTAGAGCAACTAATTGAAAAAAGTAATGAGTAATAAATAGTAAGTAATATAGCGATTCCCAGTTAAGTGAGGTACAGATAATATTTTGAAACGCAAAGGGGCGCAAAGTAAAGCGCAGAGGTACGCAAAGATTTGTACTTCAGTAGACTAGGAAACGCTATAAGTAAATTTATTACTCATTACTCATTACTCATTTGTATTATTCACTTTTAAATAGACCAAATATAGGAGCAAGAATCATTCCAAATACAAAGCCACCAATATGCGCCCAATAAGCTACTCCGCCAGTTTCAACACTCATATTGGCAGCAGTTTGTAGACTAAGTAGACCAGAAATCACATTTTGAATAAAGAATACACCAATCAATATCATTGCTGGAATACTGATTGTAGTGACGAAAATACCTAAGAAAATTAAAGTTGTGACTCTAGCATAGGGAAAGCGGATCAAATATGCACCCAGAACACCAGAAATTGCGCCACTAGCCCCCAAGGAAGGAATAGTTGAATACATGGCAATAAACCACTGACACGCCGCAGCTAAAGCACCACAGGTCAAATAGAAAATTAGATATTTAGTATGACCTAAACGGTCTTCAATATTATTACCAAATACCCAAAGAAAGACCATGTTTGAAATTAAGTGCCACCAACCACCGTGTAAAAATTGGGAAGTAAATAAAGTTGTCCACTCCACAGCTAAATTAGTGGTTAATTGTTCTGGTACTACTGCATACTGATTAAAGAAAAAATTCAATTGGGCATCAGATAAACTCAATTGATGTAGAAAAACTATAATGTTCATCCCAATTAAACCATAAGTAAAATATGGGGTGATGCGAGTTGGGTTGTCATCGTAGAGTGGAAACACAGGTGTTTTTCCTAATCGCGGATAGATAATTGCAATATAACTTGAATTTAAAATCTATGTATGACCACACTATCAAAACCACTAATTCCAGAATAGAATTTATGTAACTAATACCAATTCTCTATGAAGTTGCGCCCAATAAATGATGTAGAGACGTTGCATGCAACGTCTCTACAGTGCAGAATAAAGTGTATCTTCATCAAGAAACGGTATAAGTAGAACGACTTGAAAAAACCAACCTATGTAAAGTGATGTAAAAAAAATTGTATTTAGTTTGTAGTAAGGACTTAAGTCCTTACTACAAACCTTTAATTATTTACACCGTTCTACTTAATCACACAAAAAATTGCCGTTCGTAGTGAGGACTTTAGTGCTGATTATAGTTGCATTGCGATCGCCACACAAAAATAAAATTTTCATGATCAGAGCCTATTTACCCCTGATGTGAATTAGGAAAACCGCCTATCCGATAAATAGTAGGGGCGGGTTAACAAACATCGTTCATGATTAACTCTGGATATTGGTGAACCCGCCCCTACACAATTATGTGTCTGCGGTTAATTTATTCGTCAAAACCCTCGGATATTAACTAAACTTGCTCAATAACGGATACAATCTTTTAGAAAGACTATAGTTATATTTAAGCAATTTATATGTTGACAACTAACTTGCAAGTGGCGATCGCACTCACTGAACTAGGCTTAGATGATGAGGATTTGCAAGCAGAAGTAGAAAATTTGCTACCCCAGTTACAAGAAGTAGACGGGGTAGAAGATGCAAATTTAATCCCTGTGGAAAACGCACCCAAGGACACCAAAGCGTTAGGCGGCTTTTTGTTGGGGTTGTTGAATGCAGAAGTTAACCCTGCTAATATCAAAAATCTGTTTGCATTTTTGGGAGATAGGTTTGGCAACAAACCCATTAAGTTAGTAGTCAAAGCCCCTGATGGTAGAGAACTCAATCTAGAAGCTGCTAGCCGGGAAGAATTTGACTTTGCCTACCAAAAAGCCCAGGAATTTCTCAACAACACATCAAACAGCACAACGAACAGCTAAAATGGCGAGGATAGCACTATTAATCGGTATTAGTGAATATGAGCCAGGATTAGCACCGCTACCCAACGCTGTCAATGATGTAGAGGCGATGGGGCGAGTTTTGCTAAATCCCAACATGGGCGGTTTTGCAGAGGAATATGTGACTGTACTGAAAAATCCTCCACGCCAGGAAATGGAAAGGGCAATTTATCAATTGTATGCTAATCGTCAGAAAGATGATTTGCTGCTTTTCTATTTTTCTGGTCATGGTGTGACAGTAGAAAATGGGGAATTTTACTTTTCGACTCGCCAAACTGAAAAACAAAACAATAAATTGCTCCCATTCACCGCCGTAGCTGGGAAAAATGTACATGAATGGATGAACCAAAGCAAATCGAAGCGACAGGTAGTAATTTTAGATTGCTGCTTTAGTGGTGCTTTTGCTAAGGGTTTGACAGCTAAAGATAGTGGGACAATTAACCTAGAACAACACTTAGGCGGTGAGGGTAGGGCAATTCTCACGGCTTCTACTTCTACACAATACGCGTTTAACTCCGATGATTTAGAGTTGTCGATTTACACCCATTATCTAGTAGAAGGTATTGAGAAAGGTGCAGCCGACAAAGACGGTGATGGTTTGATTGCGGTGGATGAATTGCATAATTATGTGAAAAGCAAAGTGCAAGAAGCAGCCCCCGCCATGACACCTGAGTTTTATCCAGTGAAAGAGGGTTATCGGCTGGTGCTGGCGAAGTCGCCCAAGGATGATCCTCAGTTGAAATATCGCAAGGAAGTTGAAAGCCGCATTCATCGCGGTCAGTTTTCTATTCCAGCCCGTCGCCTATTAAACTCATTACGTAATCAGTTAAACCTTGATCCTGATGTTGCTAATGCTATTGAAGCGGAAGTGCAGAAACCGTATCAGGAGTATCAACGTAAATTAGAAGAATATGAAGCAATGCTGGCTGAAACAATTGCAGTTGAGCCAAACTTGAGTGAAAGAACTTTCAATGACATCAGAGACTATAAACAACATTTAGGTTTAAGAGACGAAGATGTTGCACTCATAGAAAAAAGAGTCATTGGTCAACAAAAACCGTCTGCACCCGTCAAACAACTACCTGAACCAATTCAACTAAATCAATCAGACTTTTTTGAGTTTGACATAGTGAAGGTTAACGCCCAAGGAAAAATTATCAACCGCAGTCGGGGACGTGCTGAGTTTTTTACAGAAAACTTGGCTAATGGCGTAATTTTAGAGATGGTGTCCATTCCTGGCGGTAAATTTCTCATGGGTTCACCAGAGGATGAGTTAGGACGATTTGACACAGAAAGTCCACAGCACAACGTCACGATTCAACCCTTTTTCATGGGTAAATTTCCTGTCACTCAAGGGCAATGGGCAGCAGTCGCCGCTTTTGATAAAGTTAATATTGATTTAAATCCCGACCCATCTAATTTTAAAGGTGCGAATCGTCCTGTAGAGTGTGTTTCTTGGGATGATGCGGTGGAATTTTGCGCCAGGCTATCAAAGAAGACTGGAAAAATTTATCGTTTACCCAGTGAAGCAGAATGGGAATATGCTTGTCGCGCCGGAACTACTACACCGTTTTACTGTGGCGAAACAATTACCACAGATTTAGCCAATTACAATGGTAATTATACCTATGGTGCTGCTCCCAAGGGTGAATATCGTCAACAAACAACAGAAGTAGGGAAATTTCCTGCTAACCCCTTTGGTTTATTTGATATGTGTGGTAATATATGGGAATGGTGTCAGGATGAGTGGCACGAAAATTATAATAATGCGCCTACCGACGGAAGTGCTTGGTTAGGAGAAAATGATAACGAATATTGCCTGATGCGTGGTGGTTCTTGGTACAACACTGCGGGTAATTGCCCTTCTGGGTTTCGTTTCAACATGAAGCCAGAATTTTGGGACATCGGTCTCGGTTTCCGGGTTGTGGTTTCTGCCGCGAGGACTTAATTCTTTACACTTTTGCCCTTTAGCACTCTGTGCTTTTTTCTTTTCTCTTCTTACCCTCTCGCGCAGAGCGCGATCAAATTTTTTTCAGATTTTCGCATGAGTGTTTTAATCATCATACAGTCAGATCTAAATTTAATCAAGTGGTAAGTATGATTAAGTAATAAGTAATGAGTAATGAGTAATGAGTATAACTTACGCAACTGGCATATTTTTGATGTAGGATGTGTGACGCGGCGAAAGTATGTGAACGTAGTCATGAGACTTATAGCGTCACGCATCAACGATCAATTGTGACACTTGCGTAAGTACTGATGAGTAATGAGTAACGCCTGATGTGAATTAGGAAAACCGCCTATCTAATAAATAGTAGGGGCGGGTTAACAAACATCGTTAATGATTAACTTTTGATCTCGGTGAACCCGCCCCTACAAATATCTAACGCGGTGTGCAACTTTCTCTCAAACCTAACCCCCAGCCCCTTCCCTACAAGGGAAGGGGAGCAAGAATCAAAGTAGAGACGTTGCATGCAACGTCTCTACAGTTGCAGGGGAGAGGTAGTCTAACGAGTTCGCTCTTAGCGTTGTCGTAGAGTAGCCGCTCCGCGTCGTTGGAGAGGGGTTTTTTAAATTCGTCGAACTCACGTCACATGAGACGTGAATTAGACATTAATTTTAATTACCTTGGAAAATTGCCCAATAATTAAAGGTACAAGGCTCATTCCCAAGATTAATAGCCAACCATTAATACCAGGATCGGTTGTTTGTAAGACAGTAGATAATAAGGGAAGATAAACTGCAATCAGTAGCAATCCTGTACAAAAAACTAGCGCACCCCAGACATAGGGATTGAGTGTAATTTCGTTACGGAATAACCCGGAATGGCGATCGCGCATATTAAAAACGTGCCACAATCGGGTAAAACCCAAGGTCATAAAGGTAATTGTCACAGCTTGCTGTTGGTTCATCCCCAACCACATGAAAGCTAGAGCAAAAGCACCTCCTAAAGTGGCTGCAATTACTAACCCATAACCTGCGATCGCTAACCAATGACGACGGGCTAAAATAGGCTCGTGGGCTGGTCTGGGTGGACGTTTCATCAAGGCGGGTTCTCCTTCTCCTACACCCAAAGCCAAGGCGGGAAAGGCATCATTAACGACGTTAATGTACAAAATCTGTAATGGTAACAGTGGTAAAGGTGCATTCAATAAGGAGGCGGTAGCAACTAAGATAATTTCGCCGACGTTACCGGATAGTAAATATACTGTAAATTTCCTAATGTTATTAAAAATAGCGCGTCCTTGTTCCACCGCCGCCACAATGGAAGCAAAAGCATCATCTTGGAGTACCATATCAGCCGCTTCTTTGGCGACTTGTGTACCTCTTTGTCCCATTGCTACGCCAATATCAGCTTTTCGCAAAGCTGGCGCATCATTGACACCATCGCCAGTCATGGCCACAACTGCTTGATGATGTTGGTGGAGGTGAATGAGGTTGAGCTTTTGTTCGGGACTAACTCTCGCTAAAACTGAGGCGGCTACAATACGCTGGCGGGCTGTGGGTGAGAGTTCTTCGGGATTTTTCAGGTCTTGACCTAAGACTACATCCGCTTGTTGATTATCCGTTAAACCGACGGCGATCGCAATATTTTTGGCGGTGACTGGTTGATCTCCTGTCACCATGACTACCCGTATTCCCGCTTTTTGACATTCTTTAATTGCAGGTATGACTTCTTGACGGGGAGGATCTAATAAACCGACAATGCCTAATAATGTTAAATCTTCATAGGGATCGCCTTTCTCGGAAACTGCGATTTTTTGAGCTAAGGCGAGGGTTCTTAAGCCTTGTTGTGCTAGTTGATTGACTCGTTCTTGCCAATCTTGTCGCAGTTCCTGTGTCATTGGTGTTGCCTGGGAGTCTGTGAGGATGCGAGTACAAGCTTGTAGAACTGCTTCCGGCGCGCCTTTAATGGCAAATTGATATTCACCGTCTAATTGGTGAATTGTCCCCATCATCTTCAAGTCAGGATCAAAGGCTTCTTCCCGAATTTCTGGCATTTGTGCTAGTAATTGCTGACGCTGTATCTCAGCTTTTGCACCTGCTACTAATAATGCTACTTCCATTGGGTCGCCTACTACGCGACTTTCATTTGAGTCTGATGGTTGCAAAGCTGCATTGTTGCACAACACGCCAACTTCTAGGAGTGCTGTGAGTATTTCATCTTCTGTGGGATTCAATGTTTGATGGTGGCGTTGAAATGCACCTTGAGTTTCTAAACCTTCCCCGGTTACTTGTATTTCACCACTGTCAATGATGATGCGGCTGACAGTCATCTGATTTTCGGTGAGTGTGCCGGTTTTGTCGGTGCAGATAACACTAGTTGCACCTAAAGTTTCTACGGCTGAGAGTTGATTAATTAGTGCATGACGTTTAGCCATGCGCCACATTCCCCGCGCTAAGGCGACTGTAGCGACAATGGGTAAACCTTCTGGGACTGCTCCTACTGCCAGAGCGATCGCAGTTTCTACCATTAACAATACATCTCTTCCTGCCACAATGCCCGCGATCGCTACAACAATCACAATGGCAATTGTCACCCAAACTAACCATTGTCCTAATTCATCCAAACGCTTTTCTAGGGGGGTTTTTTCTTCTGCACCGGCGCGCTGTGCTAATTCGGAAATGTGGCCTAATTCGGTTTTCATCCCGGTAGCTATGACTACCCCTTCCCCAGAACCACGAGTTAAAGCTGTCCCTTTGTACAACATATTATGATGTTCTGCTAGGGGTGTATCTGCGGGTAACGGTTGTAAACTTTTACCTACGGGGACTGATTCCCCGGTGAGGGATGATTCATTTACTTGCAGATTTGCAGCTTCCAGCAAACGTAAATCAGCTGCGATCGCATCCCCACTTTCTAAAATGACAATATCCCCTGGTACTAATTCTATCGAGGGAATTTCTTGTAATTTACCATGCCGACGAACTTTAGCGGTAGTGCTGCTGAGTTTTTGCAGTGCTTCCATTGAGCGAATAGCTTTATATTCTGTGAAAAAACCGATAGCAGTGTTAATCACAATCGCTAAAATAACGGCTATACCTTCAATCCATTGACTAAAGGCGAATGATAAAATAGCCGCGATCGCTAATATGCCAATAATTAAACTTTTGAATTGTTCAATAAAAATTTGCCAAACACTCTTACCTTTAGCTTCCTGCAAACGATTTTCACCATACTGCTTACGTCGATTTTCCACCTCTGATTCCGTCAAACCTTGGCTAGTGGAGACATCAAGCTGATTCAGGATTTGTTCTAAACTCAGAGTCCAAGGTTGATGAGGAAGCTCCGCCATGAATGTTGCTCTACTTGATAAAATGCTAAATTTTTGATTCTTATGCCTTTTTTTACTAAACTATGAATTTTTATTTTGCTTATCTACCAGAGGTAAGGCTTTTTGATTAAATCTGTCTTGAGAGAGTGTGAGGATTCTGTTGGCAATTATTGAGATGAAATTTAAACTCAAAAAATTTCTTTAACTAGAACGACTTGAAAAAACCAACCTATGTCAAGTAATGTAAAAAAAATTGTATTTAGTTCGTAGTAAGGACTTTAGTCCTTACTACAAACCTTTAATTATTTACACCGTTCTACTTATATCTTAGGAATGAAGGAAATTACTCCAGCCTTACCTAGCCTTGTATTAATCGCATCAAATTGAAAGTCAAGGTAGGAATATCAAGATGTCAACAGTAATGAATAAAGCAGAGTGTAATACAGGTACAAAAAACGAACATTTTGATTTAATTAGCATTATGTACCACAGTCTCGAAGGAGCGGCAATTTACGAACAATATGTTCAAGATGCTAATGATTCGGGAGATAAAGATTTAGCTAATTTCTTCCAAGAAGCCAAAGAAACTAACTGCAAACTAGCAGATAGAGCCAAACAACTTTTAGCACAGCGTCTTAATAGGAGTTAATTAAAAGAAATTCAAGTTTGCTTGATTTTCAGGGTTTCATCAAGTTGGAATTAACTTTGTGAAACCCAGTTTTTTATAATTCTTCGTGGAGTAATACTAACTGGTCTAACTCCTGCTGCATCTTGCTCTTAACTAATTCATAACATTTATTGACATAATGGCGATCGCTTGCTGCTTCCCGTCCATAGTGTTCAAATACAATCGGGGGACAAATGCGTGTTTTAATTTTTACTGGGAATGGAATATTTGGTAATGGGCCAATGCCTAATCCCCACGGTAAACCTAAATAAATGGGAAATACTTCGGGATCAATATCAAATAACCACGGCATCCCCCACTCATGCAAGCGTTGCATAATTTTATATAAATCAGCTAAAACAATTAGAGTATCGTGCGCTCCATAAGAAATTGCCGGGATAATCGGCACGTTTTCCCGCAATGCTAATTTGATAAATCCTTGCCGTCCGGCAAAATAGATTTCATTGCGTAAAGCATGGGGTCGAAACACATCTTCTGCTCCCCCAGGATACACTAGCAAACTTGCCCCTGAGCGTAAAGCTGCATAAGCCATTTTGGGATGAGCCATAATGGCCCCAGCTTTACTTGCTAATTCGGCTACTTGCTGGTTTACTTGCCAAGCTTTGGGGTGCATGAGACCGTAAACGGGTCGGTATACACCAAAGCGGCGAAACCAATCATACATCATCATTAACATATCAGGTGCGGCTAGTCCTCCATTGTGAGAACCAACAATTAAGACTTTTCCTGTGTTTGGGATATATTCCCAACCACTAGTCTCTACACGAAAATAATAATCGTATAAAAAGCCGAAGAACGGCATTAGAGATTGGATGAACTTTGGATCTCTTACTTCTAAAGACCATCCGAGTTTGGTGTTGTGGGGATGTTGTTGTAGTAACATCTAATAACTAATTACTATTCACTAATCATATTTTGTACCATCGGGCATAATGGTATTTTGAAAATTTACACCACTTAGGTTTGCACCAGTCAAATTCGCACCTCTGAGGTTAGCGTCTCTGAGATTTGCCCCTCGTAAGTTAGCTCCTTTGAGATTTGTCCAGGCTAAGTTAGCACCTGTTAAATCAGCTTCAGCTAAGTTAGCTTTAAATAAGTATGCCCCACTTAAATGGGTCTTGTGGAGGCGGGCTTTTTCTAACTTAGCTTTGTAGAGATAAGCTCCTATTAAGTCTGCTGCATACAAGTTGGCTTCGCTCAAATTAGCTTCTATTAAGTTAGCTGCAATGAGATTAGCAAAACAAAGATGAGCGCGGTTTAGCTGTGCTGCATCTAGGTTAGCATCTCTTAAGTTAGCATCGGTGAAATCAGTCCCGATCAAGTTAGCTTCAGTGATATTAGCCTCCCTTAAATTTGCTTGACTCAAGTTAGAACCTATCAGGGTAGTTTGGCTGAGGTTGGCTTGAGTCAGTATTGCTTGGCTCAAATTTGCTACACTCAAGTGAGCCGCACTTAAGTTAGCTTCACTAAGTTTGGCTTGATGGAGATTTGCACTACTGAGGTTAGCATGACTGAGGTTAGCACGCACCAGTAAAGCATGACTTAAATCAACTTTGTTGAAGTTTACCCCCTGGAGGTTAGCTCCTCGCAGGTTTTGTTTTTGTAGGTTGGCGGTGCTGAGGTCTGGTTGAATTTGAGGATTGCTTGTTCTCCATTCAATCCATCGGACTGCACCAGCTTGTAATAAAGCTAGATGCTCTATATTTGGCATTTATTCTCCTTGATAAGCTTTTTACTCCTGACGACCACTCTGAGAACTATTCCGCCCAGCTACATTTTCAATAGCGGCTTTAGCTCCGGCTGCACCAGCGAGGATATCCCGTTCTTGTCCCCCTAAATACAACCTGCCAAAACTCCCAACAGCTTGCACTTCCAGGATATTAATCATGGCTGCTTTTTCTGCTTCATTAGCAGCTAGGGCTGCATAAGCAGCAGGTTCAACTTCTAAAACATATAAAGTTTGTCCGGCTAATAGTAGTTGTCCCCGACGTGTCCGGTTAATGAGTTGTGCTTGATAAGCATCGATATTGCGGATAATCTGGCTAGAAACAACACGAGGTTTCAGACATTCCTCTTTTTTGACTCCCAGCATCGCCAAAATCGCTTGACCGGCGGCTCGTGTTTCTCCTTGAGAACCTGAATGTACTTCTAGTAGACCATATAATCGTTCTACTACCTGCACACCAGGACGAACGGAAGCAGCTTTGAGGGCTACATCTGTAATTCGATTAATTTCAATACCAGGAGAGATTTCAATCCACAGTGATGTATCACCTGGTAATGGGAGAAAACCTGGGGCTACTGTTCCTATATATGCTGCGTGTTGTGGTTGCAGGCTGTCGAGAAATACGAAACTGCGTAGTTCTATTCCCAAGGTGATGCTCTCCAGTCATGAAGGTAAAGTTATATTTCGCATGAGTTTAAATTACCACAAGGCGGGGACTGGGGGGCAGGGGGCAGGGGGCAGGGGGCATGGGGCAGGGGGAGCAGGGGGAGCAGGGGAGCAGGGGGGGCAGGGGAGCAGGGGAGACAAGGGAGAAATATTTACCCCAATGCCCTATACCCAATGCCCTATGCCCAATTACGAATTACGTAGGCGTTAGCCTTCTCTCCGAGACGCTACGCGAACCCGTAGGGTATTACGAATTACGAATTATTTTTATTCTCGAGAATTTCAGTAGCTTTATCAGAAGATAGGGGTCTGTGGAAAAAGAAACCTTGTACATCTTCACAGTTGATAGATTTTAAGAAGTCTAATTCTTCCTGTTTTTCTACTCCTTCGGCGGTGAGTTTTAATCCTAAGCTTCTACCTAATGTGACGATCGCTTTGACAATGTGGGCTACCCTACTATCAGTTGTCAACTCTCGAATGAAGGAACTGTCAATTTTCAGGTTGTGCAGTGGTAGAAGTTGTAGGCGTGAGAGGGAAGAATGACCTGTACCAAAGTCATCAATGGAAAGATGTACACCCATTTTTTCTAATTCATACAACACTTTTTTGGTGAAATCTATATCTTCAATAGCTGTTGATTCGGTAATTTCTAGCTCTAAAAATTTGGGTTCTAATCCAGTTTCTGCTAAAACTTTGGCAACTATTTCTACTAATTTTGGTTGGCGAAACTGTTTAGGAGATAAATTTACGGCAATTGTTAAAGGGGTTAATCCTGCATCTTGCCAAGCTTTATTTTGACGGCAAGCTGTTTTTAATACCCATTCTCCAATCGGAATAATTAATCCACTTTCTTCCGCTAAGGGAATAAATACACTCGGTGCTACTACCCCCATTTCTGGATGTTGCCAACGTAACAGTGCTTCCATGCCTGTAATTTCATTGGTATGAATGTTGATTTGGGGCTGATAGTAAACTTTAAATTCTTCCCGTTCTAGGGCATAGCGTAGGTTTTTCTCTAGATTTAATAGATCCGGGGTTTTAGCACTTAAGGATGTGGTGTAATACTGATAGTTATTTCTTCCTTCATCTTTGGCATGATATAAAGCTGCATCTGCGTGTTGAATTAAGGTTTCAGCATCAGGGCTATGTTCATCTAAAACAGCGATGCCTAAGCTAGCACTAACGTAAAGTTCATGCCCTTCTAAATAGAATACGCTCTCGAAAGATTTTAAAATTCTCCAAGCTACCTGAGTGACTTCTTCCAGATAATTAATCCGGGGTAAGAGGATGGTAAATTCGTCTCCCCCCCAACGGGCAACGGTATCTCCACTTCTGAGGGATATTTGTAGTCTTTGGGCTACGCTTTGTAGCAGGCGATCGCCCAAGGTATGACCTAAAGTATCATTAATCATTTTAAACCGGTCAAGATCCAAAAACATGACCGCTAGACTTTCCCCACTACGGGTGGCGTTGGCTAGGGCTTTACCTAGTAGTTCATCAAATAGTAAACGGTTGGGTAATCCTGTCAATAAGTCATGGAGGGCTTGGTAGCGAATTTTTTCTTCTACCTGCTGACGATGCCAAGCACCACTAATACTAGCTGCCATTGTCAATAGTGTTGATTCTTCATGCTGAGACCAGATCCGCTCTTGGGTACAATCTGCCAAGCCGAGGTAGCCCCAAAACTTTTCTTCTAAACGCAGTGGTACTAATAGTAAGGATTTAATTCCATCTTGGGTCAAAAGTTCCTGTTCTGTGGGGGAAAAGTCTCTAGTGATGCCGTTAATTGACTCTCCGTTAGAGAGAATAGTGTACCAACGGGATAAACCAAGGGAGTTATACAGCTGATTTTGCCAGTGGTGTCGGGAAGAGGGGAGGGGGGAGCGTGTCCATTCGGATTGCAGACTTACAGCTATTTCTCCTGTGAGGGGATGAAAATGGTTTTTAAATAAATAGGCGCGGTCTGCCTCGGCTGCTATACCTAGCACTGCTAAAGCTTTTTCAATACCTGTTTCATAGTCCATTTCTACGAGCAAGTAATTAGCTGCTTCTGCTACTGCTTGTAACAAGCGATCGCGTTGATAAAGTTCTACTTCAGCTTTTTTCTGCTCGGTAATATCTCTTGTTATATAAGTTCTAATTAAATCGCTTTCTGGCAGAAAATGTACTGATTGTTCAAAAACTTCTTGAGCAAATTGGATTTCTCGCACAAAGGAGTTAACTTTCTGTTGTTTTACCTCTGTTAGTATTCCTGCTAAAATCGGATGATCCTTACCCAATTCCCGTAATCGGGGAAATTTTAAAGTGGCGGCTGGGTTAAGATAAATTAAATTTCCCTCTAAATCTGTTTCAATAATGGGATTGGGAATCAGTTCTGGGAAAGATGCTAGGCGAGCTAGAGCTGTATCACTCGCTCCTTCAAAATCAGGATCTACGACTAGGGTTTGAAAAGGAGTTACGGGATTTGATTGGTCGGTGAGAAAGTCAGATAGGTTTTCCGCTTTGGCAGATTCGTAAAAAGCTTGTTCGGAAAGGTTAGAGATCGCATAATATTTTGCCTGAGCTTGATTACTGCCGAAGTGGATAATATCTCCATGCTTAAGATTATGGGAGATACATCTTTCTCCATTCACAATCAAACCATTTGTACTACCTTGTCCCTTAAAGTTACCATCAATAATCCGAAAGCCATATTGTTCAGTACCAGGAATTGTTACCCGCAATAAAATTGCGTGTTGTCTTGATACGGAGCGAGAATGAAGCACAATTGCGTTGCCGTTGTGTCTACCTACAGAGTATGTGGCTTCTTGCAGTGGAATAGTTCGTTGCCCATGCAAATCATGAACAACCAATAGGTGACGTATTTTTTCTCGCTCTTTCACACTCATCACCAGTCCTCACATTCCTATGTCTTTGAATCTCGATGTTTAAAAATATGATGATTCCAACAGGTTTTAATTTTCAAGTTTTAAATAAGCTATGTTGTCAAAGCCATAATCAATTTTTTATGAGGAAATCAATATTTTTTCTACAGGCTAGCACATGAAAATCAGATGCTGATTTACTAGCTAGTTTGATCATTATCCATCCTGTTGATTTCCTCCTCAGACACATATCTTAATTTTTTCTTAATCTTTTATAATAGTATAAAATGAAATAAATAGTATATAGTATATTTACTAGTCTTAGGCGGAACAATAAGTTTTATCTTGAAACTGTTCATCTGTTACCTGATTCATAAATGCCCCATTCACTAGTATAATAAGTATCCTTAAAAATTGTATAATGGCAGTATGAATTTTTGCCTTAGATAGTGTCAGCAAAATGCTCAGGGCAGGGGGAGAAATTATCTACTCATCGTTTTCGCTTTTCATTTTTGGATAATTTATTTTTGGGAAATCCCTAAAAACACAAAAGAAATTATCGGAACTCATGTGAGTTAAATAGGTGAACAAGTTATCAGTCACTTGATAACTGATAACTGATAATCTGCCTAACTATTTTTAGCCTTAGTGAAATTTTGGAGTAATAACTGTATCCCTAAAGCAAATAAACCTATCGCTACTAGAGCAAATACTCCAGATCCTAAAGCTACTATACCAACAACCAAGGTACGAACGGCGGAGGTAATTTTGATGACTAGTTGGTTGTCGGAGTGAATGGGTTTGGCGGCGAAGGTTGTGGCGATCGCTATCATGAGAGAATATAAACCATATCCCATAGCTCCAGAAATCATTGACCCTATGACACAGCGTAAGGGACTGGTTGAAACTTGTGTGGTTGTATCTGCTGTTGGTGTTGTGTTTTCTTCTGTCACGTTGCTTTGCTCCCAATTCATGATAACGCCTACGAAATTCCAAAATTTATCTGTCAATCTTGACTTTAATTCCCTGTGCAGTTGTCCGAGTTACAAATAATTCTAAATCTTGGTCAGGTATTGCTTCTCTGATTTGTAACTTAACTTGTTCTGCTTGGGGTTGGGATGCACAGATAGCAAATACTGAAGGGCCAGAACCAGACATCATTGTTCCCAGAACACCTGCTTGTGCAGCGAACAGTTCTCGTAATTGCAAAACTTGGGGATAGGCTGGTAGAACTACACGCTCTAAATCATTATGCAGTTGTTGAGATATTTCTGCTGCATCTTGATCTAAGATAGCTTTAACCATTGCACTAGAATGAACGGCGGCGGCTCGTGCTGCTAAGTCGTTGGCATCTTGAAGATAGGTACTACCAAACTGTTGACGATAGGTTTTATATGCTCCAGCCGTGGATACTTCTAGACTACGATATTTAGCCAATACTATATATATATGATCTAAACTCGGCAGGGGTGAAAGTTGTTCTCCTCTACCTGTGGCGATGACTGTACCACCAACGACACAAAAGGGTACATCTGAGCCGAGAATTGCGCCGAGTTCTTCTAGTTCTGTTTTAGTTAGTCCCAAGTTCCAAAGTAAATCTATTCCGACTAACACAGCAGCAGCATTGGTTGAACCTCCAGCCAAACCGGCTGCTACTGGTATGTGTTTGTGGAGGGTGATATCGACTCCGCCATATTTAGCGAAGGCTTCGGGAAATTTCTGCGCCATGAGTGCGGCGGCGCGATATACGAGATTACTTTTATCTGTGGGGACTTGGGGATGGTTGCAATGTACGCGGATATTTTCATTGCTGATGGAGTGTAGTTCAATTTCATCAGCGAGGTCAATACTTTGCAATATCATGACTAATTCATGATAACCATCTGGCCTATCGCCGATGATTTCTAAATATAAGTTGATTTTGGCGGGAGCAATTAAAGTGTAACTACGCATGATCAATTCAAAATTCAAAATTCAAAATTCAAAATTAAAGACTGGGGACTGGGCTAGAAATCTTTTGGTTTTCCCAGTCAACTGTCAACTGTCAACAAGTTGGCTAATTCTACCCATTGCTGTGTGCTGAGTTCTTCAGCTCTGGCTTGGGGGTTTATATTTAATTGTTCCAGTAATTGACCCAGGCGATCGCGGTCTATGACAGATTGCAAGTTATTCCGTAACATTTTGCGTTTTGCGCCAAAGCCTAGCTTCAGTAAATTCTCCAATTTTTTGGGGTCATTAGCGGGGGTTTCTATCGGACGAGGATGCAAACGCACGACGGCGGAATCTACTTTAGGTGGTGGATAAAATGCGCCTGCGGGGACATGACAAATTAATTCACACTCAGCTAAATATTGCACTCTTACTGATAATGCCCCAAAGGCTTTTGACCCGGCTTTAGCATATAATCTTTCAGCGACTTCCTTTTGAATTAATAATACTATGGAATCAAAAGGTGTAGGGTTAGGGTTAGCAATTGTGCCTAAGAGTTTTTCAATTATTGGCCCAGTAATATTGTAGGGGATATTCGCCACTACTTTATTTTGATTTTGAAAATTGGGAAATGCTGCCAAGTTAGTATTTAAATCTAAAGTCAAAAAATCCCCTTGTAAGAGGAGAAAGTTTTCTTTATTCCCCAATTGTTTGACTAATAATTTACACAAATCGCGGTCTATTTCTACAGCTAATAAAGACTGTACTAAAGGTAGTAAACGGCGGGTGAGAATACCTGTACCGGGGCCGATTTCTAAGATGTGGTCATTTGTACTACACTCTGCTGCCTTGGCGATCGCATCCAATACCTTATCACTTTTAAGCCAATGTTGAGCAAAGACCCTGCGCGGTCGAACCATTATTTTTCCTTACTATATCTAAATCTCAGCTTTTTACAAAAAATCCATTTCTTACTTTTTGCTTACTTTTTCAAGTCAGTTTTTTGGGCTATTTGTTGATTTTAGTATTGACATTAAGTATTTTGTATGGTATATAATTTGATGCGATCGCCTGAAATTAACTAGCAATGAGACTACCAAAATATCGTCCTCCTACCCATCCTAGGGAAATTTTAGTCAAAGATTTTTTAGAGCCTTTGGGAATATTACCAGATGAACTTGCTCAAATAATTGATATTCCCAATGGGCATATAAATGAACAGCTTAGAATCACATCTAACACTGCATTAAAGTTAGCAGAACTATGGGGAAATAGTGCAGATTTTTGGATGAACCTGCAAGAAAATTGGGAGCTATACCAAGCCAGTAAATTTAATAATCTTGAGAATGAGCAACCTTAGTGACGGTAATTAATAAAGCTGGTTCTTGGATGTGATAAACAATTCGATATTCATTGATAACAACTAAATATAAATTTTCCCCAACCGCCAAATTTCTCGCTCCTTCTGGAATTGGGTTAAATGCTAACTCTTCTAATTTTTTCATCACCTGTTGTTGCACTTGAGAATTGAGTCTCTCAATCTGCTGCACAACTGTCGATAAAACTTGTACTTGATAGCTCACTATCCTAATTCCCTTTTCAGGTCTTCAAAAGATATGGTGTTGAGTGATGCTGACTCTAAAGCTGCGTGAGCATCCTGTATATCAATTTTGTCACGCTTGGCTGCAATCAACTGCTGCAAATGTTCCATTGAACTTATTTCAATTCCTGGTTCTTCTCTGAGCTTGCGAGTTAACGCATAGAAAGCTTCATTATCGTCCCGATGTTCCAAAACATAAGCTCTTAACTCTTGCTTCGTCATCGCTGCAAAATTTGGCTTGGTCATAAATACCTCACGCTACCATTAGGGAGTATTTCTAATTGAGTTTCATCTCCAGCTAGGATGTAAATACGGTTAGTAGTTTCATCTATTCTCACCAAGTGAATTGAGCAGTACATATTAGTCAAATGGTAGCAGACCCTAAAAAGCTCCTTTGCTTGTTCTGCCGTTGGCTCTTGCATAATTTATAGTCAATTGCAGCGATCGCTAATCACTCATCCTACTAGAATATGTCTCACCAGCGATCGCCATTCACCATCACAAAAAACCTCCCCTCTCTCTCTGCGCCTCCGCGCCTCTGCGTGAAATCACTTGCCTAAACCCCCAAAAATTTGGCACAATAAACCCAAATCCTGCCAAATCAAAAACCATGCCTACCACTGGTACAATCCTCCGCAGCCGCTATAAAATAGTTAAAATTCTAGGAAGCGGGGGATTTGGTGACACCTACCTAGCGCAAGATATCGACCTACCCAACCATCCCAAGTGTGTAGTCAAACACCTCAAACCCAACCCAGACCCCAAAGTATTAGAAATCGTCAGAAGATTATTTGACAGCGAAGCCCAAGTATTATATCGTCTAGGCAACGATAGCGACCAGATACCCCGATTATTTGCCCACTTTGAAGAACAAGGCGAATTTTACCTAGTCCAAGAATTTATAGATGGGCAAGACTTAAGCTATGAAATCATTCCCAGTGAAAAGTTAACAGAAATAGCAGTCATCAAACTATTACAAGAAATATTAGAAGTATTAGCAATAGTCCACAAACAGAACATCATTCACCGCGACATCAAACCCCAAAACTTAATGCGTCGGCGGCAAGATGGTAAGATCGTGCTAATTGACTTTGGTGCAGTCAAAGAAGTTGAAGCCATGACAGTGAACACCCAAGGTCAAACAAGTTTGAGTGTAGCCATTGGTAGTCTTGGTTATATGCCCAGCGAACAAGCAGCCGGACGACCGAAATTAAGCAGTGATGTCTATGCAGTGGGGATGTTAGCAATTCAAGCGTTAACAGGGAAACAACCCCAAGAACTACCCAGAGATTCTACAACAGATGAAGTAATTTGGCGCAATTTGGCAAATGTCACCGAGAAGTTGGCAGATGTGTTAAATAAGATGGTGAGTTATTACTTTCGGGATAGATATCTTTCAGCAGTGGAAGCGTTGGAAGCAGTCAACTCACTACAGCCACAACAACAGCGACAAGTACCGCCAACTGTACCAATACCACAGCCACAACAACAGCGACAAGTACCGCCAACTGTACCAATACCACAGCCGCAACAGCGACAAGCACCGCCACCACCGCCATCAACTACACCAACAAAAATCATCACACCAAGCTGGTCAAGACGCAAGGTAATACAAACAGTCGGGTTTGCGGGTGCGGGGTTGGGTTTAGCGATCATAATACCGCGCCTATCACAGTCTGATTCAGGAGAAATCAGCATACCTGAAATAACAACGACACCAGAACCTACAAATAGTCCGCGTCTCTCGTCTCGTTCTTCCTCAAATAGCTTACAAACCTTTCAATTTGAAACGGTGACAGTAGATGCAACAGGGAACATCACCAACCGCCGCAATGAGCAAGCAAGATACCTTGCAGAAGACTTAGGCAAAGGTGTCAGCTTAGAGATGGTGCAGATACCAGGGGGAACATTTACAATGGGTTCACCGACAAGCGAAGCAGGACGAGACTCAGATGAAAGTCCCCAGAGACAGGTGAGAGTTCCCGGCTTCTTCATGGGGAAATATGAAATCACCCAGGAACAGTATCAAGCCATCATGGGAACAAATCCTGCTAGCTTCAAAGGTGAGAAAAGACCAGTAGAAACAGTAAGTTGGAATGAGGCGGTAGAATTTTGTGAGCAATTGAGCCAAAAGACAGGAAAAACCTACAGGCTACCCAGCGAAGCGGAATGGGAATATGCCTGTCGTGCGGGGACAACCACACCGTTTTATTTTGGGGAAACCATTACTACAGATTTAGTTAACTACGATGGTAACTTTACCTATGCTTCAGCACCTAAAGGTCAATATCGCCAGCAAACAACCCCTGTAGGTAGTTTTCCTCCCAACGCCTTTGGTTTATACGATATGCACGGGAATGTATGGGAATGGTGTCAAGACCATTACCATGACAATTACAATGGCGCACCGACTGATGGAAGTGCATGGACTAATGATAATGATAATCGTTCTCGACTGCTGCGCGGTGGTTCTTGGGGCTACGTCCCAGTACTCTGTCGCTGTGCGGTCCGTCTCAGGAGCTCCGCCGACGACCGTTTCAGCTCTTTCGGTTTTCGCGTAGTTTTTGTTTCCGCGTAAGGACTCCTTGCCCTTTGCTCTTTTTGCCCTCTTGCCCTTTACACTTCTTTACTTTTCCCTCTTCCGCCGCAGGCGGATCAAAAATTTTTTTTAAATTTGGCTTACTCCCAATAAATTTACTGTAAGCTCACATACAAACCATTATAACCCAATCATGCAGCAATTATTTACCCATGAGTGAATTACGTATTATTCAAAAAACTTATGACTTAATCAAATGGTACGTCCCCATATTAAACCGCCTACCACGGAATCATAAATTTCTCTTAGGCGATAGAATCATAGAAGGATTATATGACCTTTTAGAAGGATTAATCAAAGCGCGTTATTCTAGAGAAAAACTCACCCTACTCGAAACACTCAACACCAGACTAGATATCAAGAAACCGGGTTTCTCGTGAGGAAAACTGATATTGTCGCAGTGAACCTAAAAGAAACCCGGTTTCTGGCTTCGCGCGGGTCTTGCGGATGACGATCGCTAATTGGCAAAGATATAACTGTAATCGAAAGAATTATACAATCAAATGCCAATTCGGGATGTAAAATTTCAAGCGGGCAACTACTACCACATTTACAATCGAGGTAATAACCGCGAAGCAATATTTTTTGAGCGACAAAATTACCTATACTTCCTACGCCTCATGGAAAGACACCTTGTGAATAAGGGTGTAGAAATAGTTGCTTACTGCTTGATGCCAAATCATTATCACTTATTGGTTTACCTAAACACAGATAATTTATCAAACTTAATGCAGCCATTTATGTTGGCTTATACAAAAGCTATAAATAAACGTTTTAAGAGAGTTGGTTCATTATTTCAAGGGCGTTTTCAGTCTATACACATAGATAGTAATGAATATTTATTGTATCTATCTCGATACATTCATTTAAACCCCGTTAATGCTAATTTAGTGAAAAATCCTCAAGACTGGGAATTTTCTAGCTATTCAGAATATGTAATGCCACACAATCATGAAATCATCAAAAGTGATAAAGTTTTGCAGCACTTTGTTTCATTAGACAGTTACCGTCTATTTGTAGAATCCTAAAGAAACTATTTGCTCTCGTACCCAACCACGGAAAGCTTTCATTACAGCATTTCTACCTTCTATTTTACTCCGCCTTAAATATTCAGGAATTACTTGAGCAATAGGCAAATCAGGAAAAATTGCACTATTAAGAGCTTTTACATATTTACCATCAACCAAAACATTAATTTCTAACTTATTTCCATACCAACGCCACAACTCTGGCACTCCCAACAACTCATAATTATTAAAACGAGTGCGAGAAGTAATATCAATTTCAATCGCTAAATCTGGGGGAGGATCAACAGTTAAATCAATTCTATCCTTACCACGCACAGCAGCTTCATTTTGGATATAAAAACAATCGTCAGGTTCTACCCCAGCATCCATAATTTCTTGGTCAAAAGTAGTAGAACCCAAACTCCAAAATTCCATATCCAGTTCTTCTAATAGAGCCTTGACTAAATCACCAATAATAACTTTAGCTACCTCATGCTCTGGTAATGGAGACATTATTTCTAGCACTCCTTGGCTATAAGACATCCTAAAACTCCGATTTTCTCCCAATTCCGCCACAATATTTTGATATTCTGACCAAGAAATATTCTTGATTAATAACTGATGGCCGACAGGTACAATTAATTGTTTGAGTGCAAGTAACATCACTTCCCTCGCTTTTCAAATTGATTTAAACAGTACCAACTCCAGCATAATTCATTTATTGTTAACAACTAGAATTTATTTATCTAAAGTAACTTAAAATAATATAGGATTCTTACTTAATTTTTGAATAAATACGTAGACGTGTAGGGTGTGTTAGCGACAGCGTAACGCACCTTGCCTAATACTACATATATTAAGTACAACCAGTCAGCAACTTCATAACCATGACAGCAATTACAGTCAACCTCACCCGAATTTATTTTAGATTTAACAATAGTTTGGAATTAATACCAATTTTATATGAGATTGCACATAATTAATCTATTCTATTGATTAATCTGCGTTTATCTGCGTTTATCTGCGTTCAATGATTCTTGTTGAATAGGAATAGTAATGATAAATTCCGCACCTTGTCCTGGTGTAGAATCACAAGATAACTTACCACCATGTCTATCTACCACAATTTGGTAACTAATAGATAATCCCAAACCTGTACCTTTGCCTATACTCTTAGTTGTAAAAAAAGGGTCAAATAATTTGGGCAGCACTGTATTAGGAATCCCTTTGCCATTATCTGATATTTTAATATTAATCCAATTAGTGTCAGTAACTTGAGTTTGAATTAAGATTTGCTTTTGTTTATTGACATCTGCATCTTCTAAAGCATCAATAGCATTACTGAGAATATTCATAAATACCTGATTAAGTTGACCAGGATAACATTCAATCAGGGGTAACTTACCATATTCTTTAATCACTAAAATTTCTGGATGTTCTGGTTTCCCCTTCAAACGATTGTGTAGAATCATCAAAGTACTATCAATACCTTCGTGAATATCAACCTGCTTAAATTCTGCTTCATCAAGGCGGGAGAAATTGCGTAATGATAGGACAATTTCCCGGATACGCTGAGTTCCTACACGCATAGATATAAGTAGCTTCACTAAGTCTTCTTTGAGAAAATCAAAGTCAATATCTACGAGTAATTCTTGAATGTCTTCAGGAGGGTAGGGGAAGTGAATTTGATAAAGTTGTACTAGTTGTAACAAGTTATGAGCATATTCACTAGCAGGAATTAAATTACCATGAATAAAGTTAACTGGATTATTGATTTCATGGGCAACACCTGCAACCATATTACCCAGGGAAGACATTTTCTCACTTTGGATAAGTTGGGTTTGGGTAAGTTGTAATTCCCGCAGGGCGGTTTCTAAATTTTCAGCTTGTTGTTTTAACTTAAGTTCAGCTTGTTTGCGTTGTGTAATATCCAGAGTTGTTCCCACCAGACGATAAATTCTACCTGCGCTATTTTTTAAAGGATTAATTTTAGTCAGCCACCAAGTTTCTTGTGTATTTAAAGTAAGCATTTCTTCATAGCTAATACCGACACCTGTTTCTATACAACTTTGATAACGTTGACGAATTGTGACACTTTCATTATTTACAAAAAGAGTTTCAGGAGATTTACCAATCACCTGATCTCGACTAAATCCTGTGGCTTTTTCTGCCGCGCAGTTCCAGCCTGCATAACGAAATTCAGAGTTTTCTAAAACATCAATGACAAAAATAATTTGATCAACACCCTCATAAATACTGCGTAAAAACTCCTCTTGTTCCTGTAATAAAGCTTCGACTTGTTTGCGTTCCCGCAGTGCCGTTTGTTGTTCAGTAATATCGAGTAGACAACCATACCAGACAACTTCCCCTCCCATTCGACGTTCTGGTTTAGAAACAGCTTTTATCCACTTCTGTTCACCAGAGGGAGTGATGATACGCCACTCATATTCAAAGTTTTGTAGAGTTTGGGCAGATTTAGCGATCGCCATCTGAACATTCAATATATCTTCATGGTGAATATCTGCAAAGGTGGCAGCAGCATCATTAAGCAACTCTTTGCCTTCTCTCCCCGTAATTTCTCGACAGCCAGAGGAAACATAAGCAAAAAACATTGTCCCATCAGGTAGCAGATGAAACTCATACAGCATCCCCGGTACATTATCGGCTAGCCTTTGTAAACGTGCTTCACTTTGTTGCAAAGCCTTAGTTCTTTCCTCAACCCGCGCCTCTAATTCCTCGTTCAACTGCTTAAGTTCAGTTTCTGCCAGTTTCCGATCTGTAATATCTAAAAGTACACCACAAAATATGATCTCACCTTGATTATTGCTGTGAGGAGTAGAATCTCCCTGCCACCAACGCACCTCACCGCTAGGCTTGACTAACCGTGCTTCATAGTGCCAAGGAGTAGCATTTTCTACAGCCTCTGTAATAGAAGCCAGACAACCCTCAATATCCTCTGGATGCACCAAGGTAAAAAAACAATTTAAATCCTGCATCACTTCTATGGCAGTGACACCCGCCAATTCCCAGATAAAATCACTGATGTAGTCTACTCGCCAGAAACTATCACAGTGGGTAAATTGAAAAATTGCCCCTGGTAAATTACTCGCAATATCCCGTAAACGCTTTTCACTGTTAGCTAAAGCTATCTCTGCTTGTTTGCGGGTGGTAATTACCTCGGTAAACATAATCATACCCCCCACCTCCCCGGAATTTTCGTACCAAGGATGTATTTCCCACTTCACCCAATCCGTTGTACCATCAGCACGGATAAAAGCATCTTCATCACATCTTTCCACTTTCCCAGCCAAACAACGCTGATGAATTTCCTGCCAAGACTGGGAAATCTCCGGGAGAATTTCATAATGGGAGCGGCCAATGATATCTTGATTACCTAACCCATAATCTTCTCGCCAGCGACGACTAGCCAACAAATAGCGCATCTGACGATCAAAAACAGCGATCGCCGCCGGTGTATATTCAATAAATAACCCCATCTGTTCTGGACTAGATTTCTTCTCCCCCTTTGCCACTAATTGCCGTAGTTCTTGTAACTCCTGTTGCAGAGACTCGTAAGTATTTTTATCTACAGTTATCAGATGCTCGGCCATAGTTGCGCGACTTCCTAGCTCACAGTTTGCAGGTAACATTACTATCTATGTTTCCCAATCTCCAGCCAACAGCATCAAAAGATCAAAACTCTGCCTTAGTTTGCGCCAACCTTTGCGCCACTCTGCGTTAAAAAAATCATATACTCCTCCCTTCCCTAACTCAGCAACTCCCCTAATTGATGCTGAATTAACAACTGCTTCAAAGTTGCATTCTCAGCCTTCAAAGCCAAATTCTCAGCTTCCAATTCACTAATTCTTTCCTTCAAAGCCTCCTGAGAACTACCCTGTCTATGAATCACCACCTCTTGATAAATCGCTAAATTAGTATCTTCATTCATCCATCTTTGATAAGTCTTTGTATGCTCTTGGACAGTATGCCCCATATAATCAGCCATAGTTTTTATAGGTACGCGCAACCTATGACCACGTATAGCATAAGCATGACGTAAATCATACGGTCTAAAGCCTAAATCATTATTCCTAAATTTAATATAAAGTTTAGCAGTTTTGTTACTTAGTTTACCTGCATTTTCAGGCAATCGAATATCTTTTAACTTAAATAACTCCACCCAATGGGGATGTAATGGTGGAATACCACAACTGCGTTCACCAGTCTTTGTTCCTTCTGTTAAACTAGGATTTAAATTTACTAAATGAAAAGTATTTTTCGGGTCAACAAACGCCTCTAAATCTACAGCAAATAACTCATGAGGTCTTAAGCCATAAGTCGCTAACATCCCGTACACCCATTGCCATTGTTCCGGCTGTGTAACGTTATCTTTACTCGTGTATAATGATAAAGGCATACCAATTTTCCTATAACCTGCGATCACTTCCTCATCAGCAGGAATTTTGCGGATAGTTGGCTGGGGTTTAGGAGTAGCATAAGCATCAATAATTTTGAGATAATCAACACCACAAAAATCACAGAATTTTTTTAATTGCCACACCAAAAAAAACCTAGAAGATGTATTAGGTTTAGTTTTTTCCAAAGCCTCCTCTAAAGCTTCACAAGAGATAGGTACATCTTGAGGTAATTTTTTCAAATGCCGCAAATAATGACTTGCCCAAGTCTTAATTCCTCGTCTATTCGGCTCGTGAGTCTTCCAGAATTGTCGCTCATAGTCCGCAATCAATTCACTAATGAGTTTCGTAGATTGATAATTTTCTTGTGGTTCTATTTTCTGTGCTTGCTTACCTAATAATTCTGGAGTCCATTGGAACTGTTTAGTAATTAACAATAAATCTAACTCCCGTGCCTTTAATACTGCCATCTTTACCCCAGCATCATTAGCAGTAAAACCACAAGAAATGGTATATTGTTTATTAGGACTACCATGTTTACCAACATCGCCAGGTCTACAAGGAAAAGTCCCCTGTAAAGCAATAGTTTTAGGACTAGTCAGTTTTAATTTAACTTTGACTCTATCTAAACTCAGGGCTGTATTAGCTTGTTGAATGGCGTATTTAATTCTCAAATATTCCCGCTCTAACTTAGCTTCTTGATCAGCAGATGGAGATTTAGCCTTCCATTGCTTCCATTGAGCGGCTTCCCACTTATCAATGGGTGTACCTTGCCATTCAGAGTTACGAGGATCAAAACTAGTTGCAGGCATAATATAAGGCAGGGGGCTTAATTAATTCAAAATTCAAAATTCAAAATTCAAAATTAGGGTGCAGGGGTTCGCTCTTGATTATTATTGTTCCTAGGGTGGAGAATTGTGGGAAGTAGGGTAAGTTATCTAGCATTATATTCAGGGTGTAGAACACTTTTTTACCTGGCATATGATCTTGAAAAAATACACCTCACACAGCCTACAATAAACTTATTTTTGCTTCATATATAATAATCAATAGCTTAAGTTTACCTAAAAAATTGTTGTAATTTTATACGGAAGTGATATTTATAAGAGTGAAGGTAAGAGAAAGATACACAACCAAACTTTTGCATTATGACTCCCAGGTGTCTTTTACCAGTAATTATTGTAGCGATCGCCGTTACCACTAGCAGCTGTGCTGACAACCCAAAACAAACCAGCACTCCCGCACCAAACGAAAGCATGGCTCAACTCAGAGCCAAACCCAATAATACCGAGTCCCCCACTGACACCTCGAAAGCCATCTCTGGCAAGACTGTAAATGTCACCTTATATACAAGTGATGCCCAATGCCAGGAACTTGTCCCCCAGAAAGCAAACGTATCAGCCACAGAACCCCTAACTAGTGCCGTCGGCAAAATTATCGCAGCACAAGACACAGCCGACTTTAACCTCTCTGGTTATCGTGTTCGAGTCAACAATGGCATTGCCACAATTGACTTAAGACTCTCACCCCAATCTAAACGTCAATTTACATCTTTATCTGGATGCGAACAATTTGCTTTATTTAGTAGCATCCGCAAAACCCTCACTAGTAATTCCCAGTGGCAGATTAAAGAAGTACGCTTCACCGAAAAAGGACAAGAAATTGTTCTGTAATGAACAGGGTGTAGAGGTTAGGGTGTTGATTTTGTAACTTTTAACGGGTTATAAAATCATACACAATCCTTTCCTTGGCTGGCTGAGTAAAATTTGCAGTAGTAAAAGTTATTTTTCGCGTTCTTCAAGTAACAAGTAATGGGTATTTACTCATTACTCATTACTCATTACTCATTACTCATTACTCATTACT
>JBODRP010000034.1:0-28860 GCA_050633005.1 Trichormus sp.
ACACTTCCTTGGGTTTCTTTCCTTTGTTCCAGGCAAATGCAGCTAACGGTTTGGGTAATTCAACACCACCCACCAATCTTTCTCTGAAGAATGCTTCTCTTGCCAGCATATTTGGTCTGAGTTTTTCAGGACTTACTAATGGTACTGTTTTGGAATTTCGGATCAATGACGGTAACCCTGGAGATAACTCAGGAGCATTTACCATCACAAATGCTGCGACTGTTACTAGTGTTCCTGAACCTTCCGATCTAGCTGCTACATTAATTTTTGGTGCTTTAGGTGCAGTTTATATGGTCAAATCCCATATGCAAAAGGAAAAAACTTTTGATTCAGCAACGCGTAACCTTCCATAACATCAGAAAATAGCGGGACGGTGAGAAGCCCTACGATAAGAGCCTATCCGTTATAAACATCTTTCTTGACATTTTGAGAGTATTAACTCACGTCTCTATAACCCTGATTTGTTCGTTTTTCATTCTCAATAAAAACCCTGTTTTAGCGAGAAGAATAAATGATAATTGGTCAAGTAGGCTTAAAGTTTTAGTCCTTAAGATGCTTATAGAGCAAGGGTTTTAAGATTGTAAAGAAAGATGTGGGTAACGCATAGGATAAGAGCGAGGGTGATGAAACCCGACCTAAAGGGGCTTCTCACTGTGTTTCCTTATTTACTTAGGTGTTGCTACCATTTTCATGGCGGCTGGTGCGGCTAAAGTTAAACCACGACGCACCGGACGCACGGGACGTTTATTTACTAAAGATAATTGATACTGCGATAGAATTTTCGCCAAGACAATTTTCATTTCATACTGAGCAAAAGCCAAACCTATGCAACGACGATTCCCACCGCCAAAGGGTAAATATTCATAAGGGGAAAATTGCCTGTGTAAAAACCTTTCTGGTTGGAATTGTTTAGACTGGGGATACACAGCCTGACGATGGTGAGCTAAATAAATGTCAATATCCAAATTTGAGTGAATTGTACAAATTTTTAGAAGTTAATGTAATCGCATCTCCACATTGACTACTACACGAAGAATTTGGGGTAAAGGCGTAAGAGTGCGCGAGATAACCCTTATACCCTTACTGCCAAAATTTTTGCTAGCCCACCTACTAAGTAAATTGTTGTAATTTTCAGATCAAGCTGGTAATAAACCGTTATGCTTGAGCAAAGAAGTAGTACTAGGTTGACGACCCCGGAAGGCTTGAAAAACTTCCATTGGATGTTGACTACCACCGAGAGCTAGCACAGTATCTCTATATCGTCTACCTGTAGCTTTAATAGCTTCTTCATCTTCTAATCCTGCTTCCTCAAAAGCAGCAAACGCATCAGCACTTAATACTTCAGCCCACTTGTAACTGTAGTAACCCGCAGCATAACCGCCTTCAAAAATATGCCCAAAAGCACACAAGAAGGCATCTTCTGGTAGTGGAGGTAAGACCGTAGTAGTCTTAGCTACACGGTGACGCACATCAGCAGCCGTTTCATTGCTACCTGGGCAATAACGAGAGTGTAATTCTAAATCAACACTGCTAAAGTGAATTTGTCGCAAAATCAGGCTACCACTCATATAGTTACGAGCTGCTAGGAGTTTTTGATAATAATGCTCTGGCAGTAATTCCCCAGTTTCGTAATGTTTAGCCATACTAAACAAAGTAGTACGCTCATAGCACCAATTTTCCATGAACTGGCTAGGTAATTCTACAGCATCCCACTCAACATTATTGATCCCTGCTGCACCACTGTAGTCAACCTGAGTCAGCATATGATGTAAACCATGACCAAACTCATGGAAGAGAGTTTCTACTTCATAGAAAGTCATCAAACTAGGTTTACCATCCACTGGGGGAGTTTGGTTACAGATCAAATACGCCACAGGTAAACGAATACTAGTCACACCATTGTCTGTGATTTTGCTACGATTGATGCAAACATCCATCCAAGCGCCACCACGCTTTTCGGCGGGACGACTGTAAGGATCTAAATAGAAGTAGGCAATGGGAGTACCAGTTTCATCAGCTATTTGGAAATAACGCACATCTTCATGCCAAACTGGAGCGTGACCATCAGCTGGGGTGACGGTAACACCAAAAAGCCGATTAACTAGACCAAATAAACCTTCTAAAACTTGGGGTAAGGGGAAGTAAGGACGTAGTTCTTCGGCGGTGAAAGCAAATTTTTCTTCTCGTTGGCGTTCAGCCCAAAAACTCAGATCCCAGTGTTGCAAATCTTGGGTTTCTGCTGCTCCCTTAGCAGCAGCAAAAACTTTGAGTGCTTCTAAATCTTCGGTGGCAGAACTATAACTAACCGATCGCAATTCTTCTAACAGTGCTTCTACTGCTTCCACATTGGAGGCCATTTTACTAATTAAGCTTAATTCAGCAAAGTTTTGAAATCCCAGCAAATTAGCTAATTCTTGGCGTAACTCCAAAATCCGTTCGATGAGGGGTTGATTATCTAACTCTCCAGATGAAGCACGGGTAATATATGCCTTGTAGAGCTTTTCACGTAAATCACGACGGGTGCTGTGCTGCATGAAAGGGTTGTAGCTGGGGAAGTCTAACGTCACACGCCAAGGGCCATTGTCTGCTGTGGCATTTTCTGCTCCACCTGCACGGGCTGCTTGTGCAGCTAAACTCAGCCAGCTTTGGGGTAAACCGTCAACTTCTGCTGGAGTTGTCAGGGTTAAGCTAAAAGCTTTAGTAGCATCTAAAACATGATTGGAGAACTTAGTAGAAAGTTCTGCTAACTCCATTTGAATAGCATTAAAACGTTCCCGTGCTTCTCCTTGCAAGCCGACACCAGACAGTTCCGCATCACGAATAGCAGCTGTAACAATTCTTTGTTGAGCGGATGCTAAATTTTGCCAACTATTACTCGCACGGAGTTGTTTAAAAGCATTGTAAATGGGTTGGCTTTGTCCGAGTTTGTTAATGAACTGGATTACCTGTGGTTGTACAGTTTCATAGGCCTCGCGTAATTCTGGGCTATTTTTAACTCCCATTAAATGACTGACAATACCCCAACTCCAGTAGAGAGGTTCTGTGAGTTTTTCTAGAGGTTCTACTAAACCACTCCAATGAGGTTGGATATGAGCTTCTAAGGTGGTAAGTTGGGTGTCGAGTTCTGCCAACAGGTGATTAAAAGCTGGTATGACTTGTTCTGGTGTAATTTCTCCAAAAGGAGGCAGTCCAGAACCTTTGAGTAAAGGATTTTCAGGAATAGTAGTATTTGCACTCATGGTTGTATATCAGCAGCAGATACAGAGTTTGACACTCCCCATGCCTAAAGCTACCCATTAGCGGTATCTTTCTGAATATTTGTGAGAGTATTTACTCACGTTTTTTATAACCCTGATTTGTTAGTTGGTCATTCTCAATAAAAACCCTGTTTTGGCGAGAATACTAAGTACGATTTTGTCAAGTATGCTTAAAAATTCAAGTTCTAAGATGCTTACAAAATCATGGTTTCAAGATTGCTAAGAAAGATGTGACTAATGGATAGATGCTTGAAGGCAGGAGATTCTTGGTTCATAGTCCCATCATAACCTTACGGGTTCGGCAGTCGCACCCTTACGGGTAGGCTTACGCCAGCGTAGCAAAGGCTTACGCCAACATAGGGAAAACCCCCTTCCCTGCGGGACACTTTGTGAACGCGCTAGCGTCTCGTAGAGAAGACTGCGCTACCTCACGAATGGAGGTAGAGGATCAAAATTCCCAAGGTTCAGAACTTGTACTGACACACCCTACATACTGTCACCTGTCACCTGCTATAAATTAGGGACAATACAAAGTATCCTTCGTATCACGTCCAGTAGTTGGATTAGTCCCTTTAGCTACCTTGCACAATTTTTTTACTTCATCTGGGCGTAACAGCACATCAGTAAAATCTGCGCCGTCAATAATTGCACCGTCAAACTTGGCGTTAGCAGCAAATGCGCCTTCTAAAACAGCGTTTGTCAAATTGGTTTTGATGACACGGGCTGAGTCTAGGGTAGCACTTGTTAGGTCTGCTCCTTGAAAGTTAGCCGACTCTAAATTGGCAGCAAAGAAACTCACGCCCCGCAAATTGGAGTTACTAAAGTTACTTTGACGTAGATTCGCTTTAGTAAAACTAGAGTCTGTTAAATCACGCCCTGAAAAATCAGCCTCTATGAGAATTTCTTTGTTGTAATCTAGTGCTAAAGCTGTGGGGGAAAAACCGGCAATTCCCGTAATGCCGACTACTATCCACAGGCATAAACTAAGTATATTGAGCAAAATTTGATGATATTTTTTACGCCCTAACTCAAAGGGAGTAGGGGATATATCCAGTCTAGAAGCTAATTTGCGATCGCCTCCAATCGGGTGTAATCTATCGCTTAACTTAGAGTTCATAACTATTTTTAGCCAATGGTTAATCCTCCTCCATCACATTATGCCCATATTGGGGATTTAGGAGAAGACCTTGTAACCCAATGGTTACAATCTACAGGTTGGTTAATTCTACAACGTCGCTTTTGTTGTCGTTGGGGAGAAATTGATATCATCGCGGAATATCCTCATCCCAGCCAAAACAACCTAGACTCTACACTGGCTTTTATAGAAGTTAAAACCCGAAGTATCGGTAATTGGGATGCTTGGGGTAAAAATGCAATTACTCTCAAAAAGCAGGTGAAAATTGCGCGTACTGCTGGTATATTTTTATCTCAATATCCTGATAAAGCAAATTACTCTTGTCGGTTTGATGTGGCGATCGTTCGTTGTCAGCCAATTTCACCACCATACCATAACACTAAAGTCATTCCCGAAGTCTTAGCCATCTCATCGGTTGCAGGCTACCAATTGCAGTTACAAGAGTATATTCCGGGGGCTTTTGATGTAGTACTTGAGGGTTGATTGGTAACTGTAGATCAATCTACTAGTTACCAAATTGTATCTATTCTATTTTCTATATTTAAGCGCATAGGGTTTTACGCTAGAGTTTCTGGACAGTAACCCAAGCCGCGAACAAACTGTTGTCGGAAAGCCTCAATTTCTTCTCTTTCTGGACTACCATGAGAAACTATCGCTACTTGATAGCGACGCATGACATCAACGGGATATTGCCCAGCTTCTAAACTCCAAAGTGCCATTTGTACCCGCATCGGTGGCTCATAGCTAATTCCCAATTCATTGAGAAAAGCACGAATATCTCCATCTTCTTGCGGCGAAATCTGCTCTTTTATTTTGATCCTAACCACCCAACCATCAATTTGATGAATCACGGTGACGAAGGAAACAGGAATTTTAGGTCTAGCGTGCAAGTGTTGAACTACTCTCAAGGTGAGGCTGGCATTTGCCAGATAATACAAGTATTCCATGATGGTGCTTTTGGATCAAAGCCAATCCTACATCTTTAATATTCCTAAATTTCTACCTATTCTCGGTAGGGTAAAAGCCCCCGTTTTCGTATGGGGAATTTTACCCAATTTTGATATTCTTGTAGGGGTGTTACGGATTATTTTAGTCTCAGGGACATAGGGCATAGGAAAAAAAGACTACTCTTTTCTGTGCATCTACACTCAGCACTGCTTCCCACAAGGAAAACGTTCCACTAACCCTAACAGCACTCTGGCAACTGAACAGCTATTATTACAAGTTAATCACAATCCTATGTCTGATCAAGGAACACACGATACAAATCACGCTGCAAATTTAGATTGTTCATTAGCTGGGTATGATTATGAACTGCCTCCAGAACTAATTGCACAAAATCCGGTTGTTCCTAGAGATAGTTCTCGTCTGTTGGTGATCAATTCTCAGACTACAGGCAAGACCACAGCACCATTACACCACATTTTCCGTGATTTACCGGATCTCCTGCGGCCTGGAGATTTATTAATCATGAATAACACTAAAGTAATTCCCGCACGACTTTATGGACGGAAGTCAACTGGTGCGGAAGTGGAAATTTTACTATTAGAAGAACGCCAGCATAATTATTGGTTAGCCCTGGTTAAACCCGGAAAACGCTTTAAAATAGGCACTCAAATCTTTTTTGAGCCAGGAAGATTTGGTTTTTCCCCAGTCTCTAGTCCTCCACTAACTGCTACGGTTTTAGAATCAGATGAAGCTACAGGCGGACGCTTATTAAAATTCGATCTACCAGATAACCAATCTTTAATCCAAATTTTAGATAAATTTGGTGAAATCCCGCTTCCGCCTTACATTACTACATCCCAAGCCGCAGATGAACAGTATCAAACTGTTTACGCCCAACAACCGGGAGCGATCGCTGCACCCACAGGTGGGTTACACTTTACTCCAGAATTAATTACTAAGTTAGGCGATCGCGGTATCAATCAAGCTTTTATTACGCTGCACGTTGGTGTGGGAACTTTTCGTCCGGTGGAAGTGGAAGATGTCACTAGTCACCAAATGCACGAAGAATGGATTGAAGTTCCCAACGATACAGTAGAAAAAATCCGCGCCACTCAAGCCGCAGGGGGGCGAATTATTGCTGTGGGAACAACAGCAGTTCGGGCTTTAGAAGGGGCGGCCGCTTCTGGGGATTTACAGCCTTTTTGTGGGAAAACCAATTTATTTATTTATCCTGGCTATCAATGGCGAGTAGTGGAAGGGTTAATCACTAATTTTCACTTGCCTCGCTCTAGTTTGCTGATGTTAGTTAGTGCGCTGATTGGTAGAGAAAGGTTGTTAAATATATACCAGGAAGCGATCGCTGCTCAATATCGCTTCTATTCCTTTGGTGATGCCATGTTGATTTTACCCTCAGCTCTGACTTTTTGAGATAATTAAGATACTTAGTCTGAGTCACCTTATGCGTAATTTACTCATGAAGTTAGCCCACGCCATCGGACAAATAGTAACTGCTCCGATGCTGATATTATTTCTTTTGAGTAAGAATAAAAAAGTAATTATTTTAGATGTTAGGCGGTGGGTCAACATACTTAATATCAATTCATCTATGCCTGACTGGATAAATTTGCTTTATTTACTGTGTATACATGAAGAATTTAGAAATGTTTACTATTACAGAATTAAGGAGGGTGGAGCAATTGGGTTTGTGTTGACGCAGATTTTCAGAATTGTTTATAAACCATGTCCATCTCTGTTTATTAGTGCTAATCATATTGGTTCAGGCTTATTTATTCAGCATGGATTCAGCACCATAATTGCCGCAGAGAGTATTGGTGAAAACTGCTGGATTAATCAACAAGTTACAGTCGGCTATACTACTCATGGCCGTCCCACAATTGGTAACAATGTCGCTATCAGCGCAGGGGCAAAGGTGGTTGGTAAAATCACCATAGATGATAATGTTATAGTGGGGGCAAATGCAGTTGTAGTTAAAAATGTTCCTAAAAATTGTGTCGTTGTCGGTGTTCCCGCTTATATAGTTAAGAGAGATGGCATCAAAGTAAAAGAAAAGCTGATATAGTCGGTGAGTTCTTTTAATAGACCTGCCTTAAAAATGGGCATTGGGCATGGGAAGAGTGATTTTTATTCGGTTTATTTGTGATTTCCTATGCTGTAGTGGGTACTCTGACTTATAAAGATATAACTCTCAGTACAGGTATACCACTCATGTCTAAAAAATTTCAACTTGAGCCTTGGTTACATTGTTTATTACATATAAAATCTGACACTAGCCCTACTCAGCAAAAGCCTCTGTTCAGATTGGTGTTTGCTCCCTGTGCTGTTTTGATATTGGCTGCACCGATAGTGTTTAATTTACCCACAAATAAGGTAATAGCGCAAACTCCCATCTCCCAAGATTTAGACGCAGCTATTTTTTATCAACAGGGAGTGACACGCTACAACCGTAGCGACTGGCAAGGTGCAGAGTCTGCTTTTCGTCAAGCGTTGCAGCGAGATCCAAATCTCGGTATGGCAAGAAATTATCTAGGTAATATTTTCCTCATGCAGAATCGTCTAGATGTAGCAGTGCAGGAATATGGAGAGGCAATTAGAATTAATCCTAATTTGGGAGAAGCTCATTATAACTTAGGGTTAGCATTGCAACGGCAAGGACAAACAGAAGCGGCAATTACAGCTTATCGTCAAGCGTTGGTAGTAGAGCCGACAAGGGCAGCAACTCAGTATAATTTGGGTTTATTACTTTACGAGCAAGGACAACTACAAGAAGCGATCGCAGCTTACCAGCAAGCGATTAACTTTGATACTAATAATGCTAATGCCTATCATAACTTAGCGATCGCTTTGCAAGAATCTGGCAAAATGGAGGAGGCGATCGTTGCTTATCAGCAAGCCCTCAAACTAGATCCTAAAAATGCCTCAGCTTACACTAATCTAGGGAGTTTGATGGCACTGCAAGGTCAAACTGCTGAAGCTATTGCCGTTTATACCCAAGCTGTTCGCCAAGACCCCAAAAATGCCTCGGCTTACTATAATTTAGGTGTGACTTTATACAACCAAGGTGATTGGGAAAAAGCTAATAGTGCCTTAAAACGCGCTCATAACCAATACCGTGAACAAGGTAATCTAGAACAAGCACAAAAAGCTGAACAACTGATGCAGCAAGTTGATCAAAAAATTGCCCAACAAAAACTTCAACAGCAACAAGCATCTAATTCTCAGGTGACACCAAACCCTACCAATAATTCAGTAGAGAACAATTCTAGTGATACACCTGTATCGTCTAATTAAATAAGTAATGAGTAATGAGTAATGAGTAATGAGTAAATTCCATTACTCTAGTGGTCTTAAACCCTTGAATTTACGATAAATCAAGACCTGCTAATGTAGAGACGGAATTTATCACGTCTCTACAACTTAGATCAAATCGGCAACCGATTAATATCTTTATTACAACCAATTACTACCATTGCTGAACCCCGTTCTAAACGCTTGTAAGGGTCAGGATTAATTTGAAATTTGCCATCCTGACTCACAGCTAACAAATTCAACCCATAACGGTTACGCAATTGTAGTTCTGCAACAGTTTTGCCGTGAAACTCATCAGGAACAATTACTTCCACAATACTGTTATCTGGGTCAAGGTCAAATCTGTCTAAGATAGAAGGTTTAGTAAGGGTACGTGCTAAAGCACAACCGGCTTCATATTCAGGAAAGACAACGTGGTCTGCACCAACCCGCTTGAGTAGTTTATAGTGAACCTCACTAGAAGCTTTGGCAACTACATGAGGTACACCACCTTCCTTGACATTTAAAGTAGTGATGATACTTTCCTGAACGTAGTTACCAATAGCAATAATCACCGTATCAAATTCATAAATTCCTGCTTCTTTAAGTGCAGCAGGTTCAGTTGAATCTAACTGTAAAGCATGACCAGTTATGTGTTCGGTTAACGCTGCTGATACTCTTTTTTCATCAACATCAGTTGCTAACACTTGATAGCCAAATTTATGCAGTGTTGAACAAACAGAACGACCAAAACGACCTAAACCAATCACAGCAAATTGGTGGTTATCTCTACGTAAACTACGAAAAAAACCTAATGATGAAAGATTCACAATGTAATCCTTATGATCAATCCCTGTATTTAGAACAAAAACTTTAGACTGAGTTGTTAAAAAGTTTTATTTTTTTTGCCTGCTCACTTACATATTATCAGTAGTCATGAGTCATTAGTCATTAGTAATTCAACATTAGGTACACAAAATATCATCTACCTTGTCTCCCTTGTTGTCTTACCCTAGACTCCTAACTAACCGACGAGTAAATTTTCTTCAGGATAGTAAACTCTGCTAGGGCGAGGGTCTCCTAAGATAGATGACATGAGCAATAAAACTCCGACTCTACCTATATACATGGTGATAATTAAAACTATTTTAGCTGCTGCCGAAACACTACCTGTAATGCCAGTTGAAAGTCCTACTGTAGCAAATGCTGATACTACTTCAAACAAAATTTGAATAAATTCGAGTTTAGGATCTGTCAGAGCTATTAAAGTCGTAGCTAAAATTACTGTTGCTACAGAACCCACTAGTACACCAACAGCTTTCAAAATCAGAGTGATTGCTATTTTCCGCTCATATAATAATACTTCTTCTTTACCTTGAAGAATCGCTTTAGTACAGCTAGTTAAGACTCTTAGGGTTGTGGTTTTGATACCACCTCCAGTCCCACCAGGACTAGCACCAATAAACATGAGTGCAATAGTAATAAATAGACCAGCCGTTGTCATTTTGCTAATGTCTATAGTGTTAAAACCCGCAGTTCTGGGAGTAACTGATTGAAACCAAGCCATCAGTAATTGGTCGCTCAAGCTTTGAGAACCAAAAGTATTGGAGTTTCTAGCTTCGATACAGAAAAATGCAATTGTTCCCAGGATTAAAAGTATTATTGTTGTACTGGTTGCTACTTTAAAATCTAGAGAAAATACTAAAGCCGTTTTTTTCTTGAGGAAGCGATCGCGCAACCATATATACATTTCATAAATTACCTGATAACCAATTCCTCCAAATATAATTAATCCTGTAACTGTAAATACGACTATAAAGGATGAATGATAGCTAATTAAATTATCTTTAAATAAACTAAATCCGGCATTATTCCAGGCATTAATACTATGAAAAACTGCTAACCACAGTCCTTGATTCCATCCATAATCGGGAACAAATGCTAACAATAGTAAAAATACACCTGTAATTTCAAAAATCAAAGTTGTGGCAATAATTGAGCGAATAACTTGTACGCTACCACTCATTCCTGGTCTGTCTAAGGCTTGTTGAATAGCAATTTTTTGTCTTAAGTCAAACCTGCGCCCAATTAACAGAATTAAAAATGTGGTGGTTGTCATATACCCCAAGCCACCAATTTGAGCTAGTAATGCAATCAAAAACTGACCCCAAAACGAAAAATAAGTACCAGGGTCAACAACTGATAACCCAGTTACGCAAACTGCGGAGGTTGAAGTAAATAAGGCTACAATCGGATCATTCCAACTACCATTGCTAGTTGAAAAAGGCATCATCAATAAAATAGCTCCTAGGGTGATGACAGCCAGAAATCCCAAACAAATCGTGCGAGAGACAGTCATAAACAATTCAAAATACCCTATAGAAAGGTAAGCCTACAAAATTGCCAATTGTGTAATCTATTACTTACTGCTGTGTCAAGTAAGACAGGAACTGAATCAATAAATGTTTCCTGGGAGGGCTTATTAATAACTTTACTCCCCAAGAAACAAAAAGTTTCTTATTTAATTAAAAACACACATGGTAGCCTACGAATATATTTTTTTTAATTCAGCTTGGTCTTAACACTGCTATCCTTATGAGTGCAACACTTTACCAGAGAATACAAGAATTTTACGATGCCTCCTCTGGTCTGTGGGAACAGATTTGGGGTGAACATATGCACCACGGCTATTACGGTGTAGATGGCACTGAAAAAAAAGAGCGTCGTCAAGCGCAAATTGATTTAATTGAAGAACTTTTGAGTTGGGCAGAAGTAGAGAATGTAGAAAACATTTTAGATGTAGGCTGTGGTATCGGTGGCAGTTCTCTCTATTTAGCACAAAAGTTTCAGGCTCAGGCTACAGGAATTACTTTGAGTCCAGTACAAGCCGCTAGAGCCACAGAAAGGGCTAAAGAATCACATTTAAGTGATAGAAGTCAGTTTCTTGTGGCTAATGCTCAAGCCATGCCTTTTGATAATCATACTTTTGACTTGGTTTGGTCGCTGGAAAGTGGTGAACATATGCCAGATAAAACTAAGTTTATGCAAGAGTGCTATCGGGTTTTAAAACCGGGTGGTAAATTGATTATGGTGACATGGTGTCATCGCCCTACTGATCAATTACCTCTGTCAGCAGATGAACAAAAGCATTTAGAGGATATTTATCGGGTGTATTGTTTGCCCTATGTAATTTCTTTGCCGGAGTATGAAGCGATCGCTCGTCAATTACCATTAAATAATATCCGCACTGCTGACTGGTCTGAGGCTGTAGCCCCATTTTGGAATATAGTTATAGATTCTGCTATTACTCCCCAAGCTATATTCGGTTTACTCCGCGCTGGTTGGACTACCATTCAAGGAGCGTTATCACTAGGGTTGATGAGTCGCGGTTATGAGCGTGGGTTGATTAAGTTTGGTTTATTGTGTGGGAATAAGTAGGGACTGGGGAGGGAGATAGGGGGGACAAGGGAGACAAGGGAGATAGGGGAGACAAGGGAGATAGGGGAGACAAGGGGGACAAGGGAGATAGGGGAGATTTTTCTGTTGAGGTTTTGCCAGTCTGCTCCTGTATTCCCTAAATTCTGTGACAATGGATGAATAGTTAGCCAGAATATCTACTTATCCCAGTTACTCATGTCTCAGAGTTCTCAAAACAGTTCTTCCCAGCGTCAATCATTGTTATCCCCTTGGCAGTGGCTTTATGCTTTTTGGAAGTTTTCGCGCCCACATACAATTATTGGTACAAGTTTAAGTGTGTTGGGTTTATATTTAGTGGCTGTGGCAATTCATTCTACAGGCTTTGCTGTCAGTCAAATTGTACCTGTTGTGGGTGCATGGATTGCTTGTCTATGTGGCAACGTTTATATTGTGGGGCTAAATCAATTACAAGATGTTGATATTGATAAAATTAATAAGCCCCATCTGCCCCTAGCTTCAGGAGAATTTAGCCGCAAGCAGGGGCAAATAATTGTGATTATTATGGGGATTTTAGCTTTAGTTGTAGCATGGCTAAATGGACCTTATTTATTGGGGATGGTGGCTTTGAGTTTAGCTATTGGTACGGCTTATTCTTTACCGCCAATTCGTTTAAAACAATTTCCCTTTTGGGCGGCATTATGTATTTTTTCAGTGCGGGGGACTATTGTTAATTTAGGGTTGTTTCTGCACTTTAATTGGTGGCTACAGCAAAACCCATCAATTCCTTTAGCAGTATGGGTATTGACATTATTTATTTTGGTATTTACTTTTGCGATCGCTATTTTTAAAGATATCCCCGATATGGAAGGCGATCGCCTCTACAATATTACTACTTTTACTATTCAATTAGGTTCACAAACTGTATTTAATTTGGCTCTTTGGGTGATTACGATTTGCTATTTAGGTATGGTGATAGTTGGTGTATTGCGTGTAGAGTCAATTAATTCGGCATTTTTGGTAATTAGCCATTTAATTGCATTATGTTGGATGTGGGTGAGGAGTTTAGCGGTAGACTTACAAGATAAAAGAGCGATCGCACAATTTTATCAATTCATCTGGAAGTTATTTTTCTTAGAATACTTAATGTTTCCCGTTGCTTGTCTTTTAGGTTAAAAGTATGTTAGAGAATTTGCAAATAACTAATATTTTAGCAATTATTGTAGTTGTAATTGCTGTTTGTTTATTAATTTATTTCGCTGTTAAAACGCTGATTACTGCCAATTTATTCCAAAAAGGTGTGAATCTTTATCAGCAAAAAGATTATCCTGGTGCAGAAGCGGCTTTTCGGCAAGTAATTAAGATCAACTCTACTAATGATGTGGTGCGTTTATTTTTAGGTGATGTTTTAAAAGCCCAAGATAAAATGACAGAAGCCACAGAGTTATATCAAGAAGTAATTGCCCGTAGTCCTAAAAATCCAGAGGCTTATTTAAGGCTAGCTAATATTTTGATGCAGCAAAATCAGCAGGAAGCAGCTACAATTAATCTGAAAAAATCTCAGGAATTATTTCAAAAGCAGCGTCAACCTCAAAAGGCTGCCAAGATTAATCAAGTTTTAGAAAAAATGAGTGCTAAAGTCAGTTAGTTGGAATTAAGGGCATGGGGCATGGGGCTAATCAATTCAAAATTCAAAATTCAAAATTAAAGAATTTTGGGCATTGGGCATTGGGCATTGGGCATGGGAAGATTAATGACTAACACAGGCAAAGTTTATCTTGTAGGTGCAGGGTTAGGAGATGTGGCTTACCTGACGGTAAAAGCTTACAATCTTTTGGCTGTGGCTGAGGTTTTAATTTATGATGCCCTTGTAGATGAGCAATTATTAGAGTGTGTACCATCTAATTGCTTAAAGTTGGATGTGGGAAAACGTGGCGGTAAACTTAGCACACCCCAGGGGGAAATTAATCAGTTATTAATAGAGCATTGTCAAGCGGGTAAACGAGTCGTAAGGTTAAAATCAGGTGATCCGTTTATTTTTGGACGCTGTACCTCAGAAATTGAAGCTTTGAAAGCTGTAGGGTGTGATTTTGAAGTTATACCGGGAATTTCTTCCGCTTTGGCTGCGCCTTTACTGGCGAGTATTCCCTTAACAGATACCGTTTTAAGTCGCTGTTTTGCAGTGTTGACAGGGCATGAACCAGAAGCTTTAGACTGGGAGGCGTTGTCACGGTTAGATACATTAGTCATATTGATGGGTGGAAAAAATCTGCCGGAAATTGTAGATCAGTTATTGAGATACAAGCGATCACCTACGGTGGGCGGAACGCCATCGCAGTTAACACCCATAGCTATTATCCGATGGGCAGGAACTCCCCAACAACAGATTTGGATTGGTGATTTGGGAAATATTCTAGAACTAACTATGGGTGTATCCCTTTCGCCAGCTGTTATCATCATTGGGGAAGTGGTGGGGCTACGTAATTTCCTCCAACCTGAGACAATATCTTTAAAGCATTCCACTACAGCCATGTCTCATAACCTACCTCTGACTGGTAAAACTATTTTAGTTACACGCTCTGTTGGACAATCGAGTCAATTTAGCGATCGCCTCACCGCCTTTGGTGCTAAAGTCATTGAAATGCCAGCCTTAGAAATCGGCCCCCCTGCCAGTTGGGAAGCGTTAGATCAAGCAATTAATCATTTATCTCAATTTGACTGGTTAATTCTCACTTCCACCAATGGGGTAGATTATTTCTTTGAGAGGTTGAAAATCCAAGGAAAAGACAGCCGCGCCTTATCTGGGGTAAAAATTGCTGTTGTAGGGGAGAAAACAGCCAACAGTCTGCAACAACATGGACTACAACCGGATTTTACCCCTCCAAATTTTGTCGCTGATTCTTTAGTAGAACACTTTCCTGAAGCATTACCCGGGAAAAAGCTGTTATTTCCTAGGGTGGAAAGTGGTGGTAGAGAAGTTTTAGTTAAGGAATTTACCGCTAAAGGTGCAGAAGTCGTGGAAGTAGCGGCTTATCAATCTTGTTGTCCTAGTAACATCCCACCAGCCGCAGAATTTGCCCTCAAAAATGGTCAGGTAGATGTGATTACCTTTGCTAGTTCTAAAACTGTACAATTTTTCTGTCAGTTGGTAGATACTATTTTTCCTAGTAATGTTGCTAATGCTTTAAGGGGAGTTTGTATTGCTTCCATTGGCCCTCAAACTTCCAAAACTTGTCAAGCTTTTTTAGGACGTGTTGACCTTGAGGCTAAAGAATATACATTAGATGGTTTAAGTGAAGCCATTATCACATGGGTAACGAGTTAACAGACAAGATAAATCACATCTCTACCAGGCGTATTATTGGGTTAACTGGGGGTATTGCCACAGGTAAAACGACTGTGGCTAATTATTTGGCGAATGTATATGATTTGCCGATTTTAGATGCAGATATCTATGCTAGGGAAGCAGTATCTATCGGTTCACCTATTTTAGATGCGATCGCACAACGTTACGGTAAAGAAATTTTACTCCCCGATGGTAATTTAAACCGTTCCCGGTTAGGGGAAATTATTTTTTCTGATCCTACAGAACGCCAGTGGATAGATAGTATCATTCATCCTGATGTGCGCGATCGCTTCCTCCAGGCTATGGCTGAATGTGCTACATCTACAATAGTATTAGTCATTCCCTTATTATTTGAAGCTCAGATGACTGATTTAGTTACAGAAATCTGGGTGGTAATGTGTTCGGAATCACAACAATTACAACGACTAACTGAACGTAATCAATTAACGCCAGAGCAGGCAAAATCACGCATAAACAGTCAACTATCTCTAGCTGAAAAAGCAGCACGGGCTGATTTTGTGTTAGATAATTCTGGTAATTTATCAGATTTACTTAAACAAGTAGATTTTGTAATTCGTAATTCGTAATAGCCTACGGCAAGGCTTGCGCCTACGTAATTCGTAATTATTACAGCAGATTTGATGTTTATGAGGTACAGCAAATGATTAAAAAAAGTAATGAGCAATGAATAATGACTAAGAAAATTACTTATTACTTATTACTTATTACTTATTACTTATTACTTGTAATATTTTAAAACGCAGAGGGGCGCGGAGTAAAGCGCAGAGGGGCGCAGAGATTTGTACTTCAGCAGAGTAGTAAATGCTATATCTTATCTTGTGCTGGGGGAACAATACGACTTTTATATAAACCTGTATCAATTTCTTTGAGCAACTGAAAGTCTTCCTCTGGTAAAGGATAGCTGCTACTACTAAATAAACCTGCGCTGACAGCAGGCTGTTTTTCTAGAAATGAAAAAGCCTGGCGAAATTGTTGGGGTTGAGCTTTGATTGGTGCATCGAAATGACAGGGAATAATCCACTGAAAGTCCCAACTCGCAACTTTATCAGCCCAGTTGATAGTTTCTCTGGGTGCGCGGTTGAGAATTAATGTCTGTAGTATGGGTGCGACAAATAAACGCCCATTCCCTTGCAAAGCATAAAATGAACGCTGCCAATTATGTCGCCATTTAAAGGGAAATAATCCAAAATAAGCTTTATATGACTTCTCTGGGGCTGTGAGGGCATCTTTTAAGATATTAGTCCAAGGGGGTACTTCTAATGCGCTAGGGCGGAAATACAAGGCAAATAAACAAATGCGCTGCCATCCCTGGCGACGATTGGCTTGATTGTCTGCAACTATGTCTGCGGCTTGGTTTTTGGCGTGAAAGAGTAAGGCGTAAGGATCTAACTGAACGATCGCGGGGGGATTTTCGGGTACAGAAATCACTGAATCTGTTACTAATAGAGTATGCGATCGCTTGTGTAAAAATGCTACCTCTGCAAATTTACCAGGGCCAAGGTCAATGGTATCTAAGATCGCATAGTCAAACTCATCAGCAAAGGGAGCTTGGCTACTATCTACTGGTAATATCTGAGTACGTTTAGCAGGTAAACCTAACCAACTCAGGGGTAAATTTAGGGGAAAACTCCATTGATTTGGTGCAACAAATACCTTTGCATTGGGGAAGCATCTGGCAAAAGGGCCAACAAATACTTTATGTTCTAAGCCGGAAATGGTGGGCAGAATAATATATTTCACATCTCCATGTTCTGCCACTATTTCATTAACTAGCCTAATACATTCGGGAGTTGGGGCGACGGGTGCATATACTAAAAGTCCGCCTTGTGCTAGTTTCACAATAGTCATCCGAATGGGAACGATGACGTAAAAAATCCCCTGGATCTGGTCAAAAGTCCAGATTGTGTCTTTAATAATTTCTTGGCGTAGTGTCCGCCGTTTACTGTATGGGTAGAGCGGCAAAGTAAACCAGAAAGGCCAAGTAAACTCTTGCGGATTAATCGGTTCTAAGATATTTGCAAGTTCATCATCACTCACTCCGCGACTCCCTCCCAATTCCCAAAACTCAAACTATATTGATTGCAACTCCGAACATTTGAGTTTAGCAAATATTTGATGCTGTTGGAATTGGTAATCTAAGACTCATACCAATTTTGGATTTTCGATTTTGGATTTTCGATTTTGGATTAAAAGCCTAGATTCTTAGACTATTCCAGAATCTCGAAACAATCCTAGAACTTACGCAGTCTGGACTTACGCAAGTGTCACAATCGATGGTTGGTGCGTGACGCTATCAGTCTAATGACTACGTTCAAATACTTTCACAGCGTCACACACCCTACTTAACAATTCAAAATTCAAAATTAAAGACAGTTGGAGTCGGGGATTTAAGTAATATCCAATAACGTTGAGAACACCTCAAAATCCTGGCGTTGAGACGCGATTAATCGCGTCTACATCGGGCTTCTACTGAATATTAACTAATAATTCTGCAATTTTATCTGGAATTAATTGCTCAACATTACTGAAAACCACGGCTGCACCTGCTGTCACTAATGTTTGTGCATAAGCTTCACATCGGCTTGTTGTTTCTTGCACATGAGGCGGTAATATACCTACACCAATCCAATTACGGTGTGGTTGCAATTCTCTGGCTTTAGTGACGGTGTACATATCTGCGACGGTATCACCAACATAGATCACAGTTGAGGATGCTTCTAGGCTGTTTTCTAACTGATTGAGAGTAGCAAACAACCCTGTAGGATCTGGTTTACCGGGTGCATCTTCCATTGCAATTAACACAGGAGACTGTAAGCCAAGACGTTTTTCTAACACATAGGTAGCAGAACCACGAGTAGCACCACTGAAAAAGCCCCAAGGAATACCAGCTTGTGTGAGTTGCTCTAAGTAAGTAGCTTGTAATAATAAGGGTTCATCACAAATATATCCCGTCCAGTTGTCGGGATCTGTGCCACGATAACGAGATTGAAAAAAGGCAACTATAGTTTCGTATGTTAGTTGTAACTGTTCACGAGGCTTTCCTTGAGTAGCAAAGTAGCGATAGATCAATTCTTGGGAAGCATCCCAGTCATTATTCCAGATACCTTCTGATTTGAGTTGGTCAATTTCAAGGGATGTAGGACGATAGGCGTTGTCAGTAAAATACTCTACCGTATCTGCTAGGGCGCGACGATAGGAACTACCAACATCACGCACAACTCCGTCAATATCAAATACAACGATCGCTTTTTTTGTCATCATAGAAATCAGGTCTATTCAGCAAGTATCTCTATCTATAAAATTATCTGTCATATTTAAAATTCCCAATTCCCAATGCCCCACTTGGTTAATTGGTGGGTATTGCGTTAAAATAAGCGATCGCAAACTTAGTAATTAATAGCCGGATATTCCCCGGAGGTATAATTGTCCAAGTTCATTTTGAAAATTCTTTGGCTAGACGAGAACGTTGCCCTGGCAGTTGATCAAGTTGTCGGTAAAGGTACAAGTCCTTTGACTAAGTATTTTTTCTGGCCGAGAAATGATGCCTGGGAAGAGTTAAAAAAAGAACTCGAATCCAAGCACTGGATTACTGATATAGACCGTGTTGAGTTGCTCAATAAGGCTACAGAAGTGATTAACTACTGGCAAGAGGAAGGTAGAAACCGTCCAATGGCAGAAGCACAGTTAAAATTCCCTGAAGTTGCTTTTACAGGTAGTGCTTGATTTTTGATTTGGGCATGGGGCATTGGGCATGGGGGATGGGGGAGGCAGTGCGGTTTTCTCTACGTTCCCGGAGCGTGTCGTAGACAGAGGCTGCGCCAAGGGGTTTCCCCAAGTGGAGCAACTGCCGTCATTGATGGTTGGGTGTTAGTATTTTTACAACTCAACAATCAACACTCAACTCCCATAATTTGATGGTTTTGTCCCGGCTGCCACTAGCTATGAGTTGTGTAACTTGGCTAAGGGCAACTGTGGATACTGAGTCTACATGACCAAAAAGAGTTGTGATTTGTTGTGTTGTGTTGACTTGCCAAAGCTTGATGGTTTTGTCCCAACTTGCACTTATCAGGGTTTTGTTGTCGGCGGTGAAAGCTACTGCCACTACTGTCCAGGAATGGCCTAACAGTGTGCTAATTAGCTGACAAGTGTTGACATCCCACAATTTAATGGTGTTATCATCGCTGCCTGTGGCTAGAATTTTACCATCTGGACTCCATGCGATCGCTAAAACCGCCCTTGTATGACCTGATATTTTTGCTAACAGGTTATAACATTGGCGGTTTTTGAATTGCCAGAGGCAAATTGTTCTATCAAAGCTAGCACTAGCTAAAAGCTGTCCGTCTGGACTAAAGGCGACTGCACTCACTTGTAGTTGATGCCCTGATAACTGACAAATTTCTCTACCAGTTTCCACATCCCAAAGTTTAATTTGTTTGTCCCAACTCCCACTAGCGATAATTTCCCCATTAGGACTAAAATCTACTGATTTGATAGCGTGTGAGTGTCCAATTAAGGTGTTAATTGCTTGTGATGTGGCTAAATTCCACAATTTCACTGTTTTATCATCGCTAGCTGTGGCTAAAATCTCACCGTTGGGACTAAAAGCAACCGATGTCACACTTTGAGAGTGTCCTGCTAAAATGTGAATTAATGTTTTTGCGTTTAAATCCCATAATTTAATGGTTTTCTCTTCCCCGCCACTAGCTAAGATGTTGCCGTGAGGACTGATAGCGAGGGCATTAATACTATTAGTTTGTGTAAAAGTATGGGTGCATTGCCAGGAACTTGGAGGCTTGAAACTGCTGCTAGAAGTAAATTTATTAGTAATACCCATTGCCAACATCACAGCATCAGCTGATTGATAACGCTGATTAATGGTTTTTGAGATTAACTTATTGAGGATTTGGCAGAGGCGATCGCTAATCTTAGTGGTAAGATATTGTTGCCACACCCAGCAATCATTGGCAATGTCGAATAAATCAAAGGGTGGGATTTGAGTCAATAGATAAATACAAGTTACACCCAAACTATAAAGGTCACTAGCAAATACTGGCTTACCTGCAATTTGTTCAGGTGCGGCATATTCAGGACTAGCCCTCATAGTATAATTGTACTCCATTTCTGAAGCAATTTGAGCATTGGCAAAATCGACTAAGACAAACTTGCCTGAGTTAGTGTGGATGATATTTTGCGGCTTAATATCACAGTGAATCAGATGGCGATCGCTAATAAATTTCAGAACTGGTAATATATCTTGTAAAAGTTGCCAAACTTGAGCTTCATTCCAAGCACCTTCTACTTCTAATACCTGATCCAAATTCCCACCCGATATAAATTCTTGTACTAAATAAAACTCATTATTTTCTGAAAAATCTCCTAATAAACCTGGAACTTGAGGATGTCCTCCCACTTCCCTAATTAAATTTACCTTTTGCTTAAAACCATCTAATTTTTGATGATCATAAAATAGCTTCTGTACCACACAAACCACAGCCGGATATTTACCCTCATCTACAGCCAAGTAAGTTTGACAAAAACCTTCTTGACTAATTAAATTAACTATACGATAACGGTTTTGTAAAATCTTCAAAATACCTCTATCCCCAATCAAACCTCCGCGTTCCTCCGCGTTAACCTCCTCCTTCCTCTGCGTTTCCAAATCAACCTAAATTACTCACCAAAATCCCACTCCCTGCCGAACTTCATCTAAATCTAAATAATCATAAACAAAAGCCTTTCTTAAAAGCGAGTGAGGAATAAACTCATCATACTTTTGCATTGACGGTGCTTCCGCCGAACTCACTAAAGCTTCAGGAATAATTCGTTGCTCACACAAAGATATAATTTCTTGACGAACCTCCTTAAATTTATTTTGACCTAATTTCAAAGTTAAATAATAAGGATTAGCCCCACCAATACTACTAATTTCCAAAGGCTCCCGACAAAAGTTATTAATTAACCTTACTAAAGTCCGATAAGCAACCGTTCCCATCCAAGGAAAAATACAGCATTTACCTTTATCTATGAGCAAAATATTCTGTTTATCTAAACCAGCTTGCCGTACTAGCTCGCGGACTTTCTCTAACCGATAACGCGCATTATTTTGCAAATAGCTATATTCTACATCTTCTAGTAAAACCTGCCGCATTCTTTGCAAAACTTTAGTATGAATCGTCCCCCCACCACCGCGCCAGTAACTACTAGCTTTACCTGCCACTGGCTGCACAACAATATTTCTTTTTTTGAAGTCAACTTCTAATACTTCCCAACTTCTACCAGCCAAAGCAAATTGACTACCAACAGTAGGCGGCATAATAATACTACCAATAGCTGTAGAAACTTGTTTGACAGTATATTCTTGGTTATCAGCAAAGACAGCATAAAATTGAAACCTACCAACTACTTTCTCAGCAGCTAAACCCAAAATTAACTTCCCTTGCTCAGTTCTTTGAATATGTCCAATATCAATTAAATACCGTAACAATAATTTATAATCTTCCTGAGAAATAGCCGCAAATGGTGGCAGATTTAAAACCTGTTTAGCTAGTGCAGCCGGAGAAATTTCCTCGGCTGCTAGCAAAATACTCATTGTTTGGTGATACAGTAAACTTAAAGGATATTGAACTGGCTTAATTGGTTCAATCCAACGTTCTTCTAAATAAAGTTGAATAATGGCAATACACTGTAAAAGTTGCCAAGGAATTTGTTCTGGTAAAGATGTTTCTGGTAATAGTTCATCTTCAGCACAAACAAACCGCATATCAGCAGCTTCACCTCTTCTTCCTGCACGTCCTAAACGTTGTAAAAAACTAGCTACAGAAAGCGGTGATTCTAACTGAATAACCCGCTCCAAATGACCAATATCTATACCTAATTCTAAAGTGAGAGTCGCGGCAGTTACAGCAGGTTGGTGAGGTTCGCGCATAGCATTTTCTGCCACCTGGCGTAAACTAGCAGAGATACTACCGTGATGTACATGATAAATATCTGGTAGTGATTTATCAGCAGCAATTTGACGCAAAGATGCAATGATTGACTCAGTTTGAGTGCGATTATTACCGAAAATTAAACATTTATGTGATTGACTCAAATTAAAAATATATTGCTCATATTCAGTTATTTCTGATTCATCATTATCAAGATAAAAATGTTCTAAGGCTAGTTTGACTTGCCGTTTTCCTGCTGCAATTTTGGGTGTAATTACTTGCTTATCAGTACCAGAACGTAACCACTCTTCAGCCATTGCATAATCACCGAGAGTTGCTGATAAACCAATCCGACGATGTTGTATTTGTGTTAAATTTACCAAACGCTGTAATTGACAGATAATTTGACAACCGCGTTCAGTCCCCATGAAAGCATGAATTTCATCAATGACAACAAACCGCAAATCACCAAATAAGCGCACTAAATCTTTGTGTTTATTGACTAATAAACTCTCTAAAGATTCTGGTGTAATTTGCAATACTCCTTGAGGATTTTTTAGTAGCTTATTTTTGCGATTTTGAGACACATCACCATGCCAATGATAAACCGGAATATCGGCAAATTTGAGTAAATCGTTGAGCCGTTCAAACTGGTCATTAATTAAAGCTTTAATAGGGCCAATATACAATGCACCTATAGTTTTACTAGGGTTGTTATATAAAACAGTTAATATAGGTAAAAAAGCGGCTTCTGTTTTCCCCGCAGCTGTAGCAGCAGCAATCAGTAAATGAGCATCGGTGTCAAATATAACTTCACACGCAGCCGTTTGGACTGGTCTTAATTCCGTCCAGTTGTGATGATAGATATATTCTTGAATAAAAGGTGCAAGTCTGTTAAAGGCATCACTCATACTTATTATTTCTCACCCCTCAACTTCCAAAACTCCGCGCCCACTACCCTGTGGCAACACCTAACAAAGAATGGGTGAACCTCCGCGTACCTTTGCGTTTAAGAATAAAACATCCTCTCAGGACTAAAGTCCTTACTACAAACTAAATTCGGCGGCATTATCTTCGTTCAAACCTGAATCCTTACCTACAGTAGTAGGATGAAATTGAGAACCATGAATTAGTTCACCAAATTGAATTGCTGGATTATGATGTAAAATATTCAAAACACTAATAAAATCGCGGATAATTTCCCCTGGGGTGAGTAATGCTTCTGCTCCCAAACGGGTGACTATTTCTTGAACAAACTCCTGTAATTGCCGATTTGTTAAAGTCTTCTCATAACTAAAATGAGTAGCATGAATCTCTGTTAAACGTTGCAATAAGCTGAGAATTTCTACTTCACTCAAAGGGTTAAGTCGAATAACTGGCCCTAAAAATCCTTGCACATCCGCTTGGGTAGCAAAACGGCTTTCTTTGGTGCGTCTGCGCCAAGCTTGGTCTGCAAATAGTCCTCGGTTGGGATCTTCTAAAAATTTAGTTGTCCCACCCATAAAAATCCCTAAATGTTCGGCTTTGCACTGCATAGTGTCATTAAACATTGCTAGCAGTCGGTTATAATTTTTCTCACGAGTGACTGTAGTTGAGATTTGGTAGATATTAACTGCTTCATCAATTAAAACTAACAATCCTTTATAGCCAATTTCGGCAACGAATTTAGCTAAAAGTTTAATATAATCATACCAACTATCATCATCAATAATTACACGCACCCCTAGGGCTGCTTTCGCTTCAGTTTTAGTGTTAAATTCTCCTCTGAGCCAACGTAAAGCAGCATTTTTTAAGTCATCATTATCTAAACGATAACCGCGCCAGTAAGCAATAATGACAGTACCGAAGTCAAAACCATGCACGAGGTCTTCTATATATTGAATAACTTCTCTAATTTTTGCCTCAATTTGGTCATCAAAACCTTCGTCATGAGGACGTAATTCAGTTTCTTTAACTACTTCTTGTTGAATTTTATTAATCCAGCCTTCTAGAATTGAAACTAATGCTCCCCCATCAGGACGAGTTTTAGTAGAAAGGTGACTCATTAATTCTCGATAGGTAGCCAACCCTTCATTGTTGCTTCCAGCTAGGCGGCGTTCTGAAGATAAATCACCATCAGCTACAACAAAACCTTGCTCAATGGCACGGTTACGAATCATTTGCAGCATGAAGCTTTTACCAGAACCATAGTTACCAATGATAAACCGAAATGCGGCGACACCTTCTGCAATATCATCGAGATTTTGTAATAGGCTTTTGAGTTCTTTTTCTCGACCAACTGCTATTTGTTCGACTCCTATTCTGGGGACTACGCCTGCACCTAGTGAGTTAATTAAAGCAGTTGAAGTTTTTTTCGAGATTTTGAGCTTTGCCATGTATTTTATTTTACTTGATGTCAATGCCAAGGTAAACGGATATATCTATATTAATACTTATTTTACAACGGGAAATGTTATTTTAATTTGATGAAGCGTGTCTAGTCATCAGGTTTTCATAAGAGGCAATCATTTTTATAACATTAGTGATATGCTCTGGGTAAATTTCTGGTTTCTCCAAAGTTGTATCAATGATTAATTCACCTATAACATTACTTGCCCGCTCATTAATAGCATCAATTAAGATGTTAGGCATGGTAATATTAGCTTCGGAAATTTTTTTAATAGTTGCGTGAGGGTTATCTTGCTCGGCTATGGCTTTTAATACTTGAAATTCGTGTCCTGGTAATTGATTAAAAAATCTATCCCATGTTTCAGGTAGAATATCAGATTCTACAGTTTCTATTAAGTCAGCGAAAGGAAATACTTGTATATTTTCTACTTCTGATGTTTCAGATATAGGTTCTTGATTAAAGGTTTCTACTTGGTGGAGTAGTTCCCAAACTTGGTTTTGTAATAAGTCGCGCTCCTGTTGCAATATAGAGATTTCATTTTTTAATTGCTGTAGCTGTTCTTGTTGCTGTGATTTTTGGTTTTGTAAGGAGTTGATTTTAGCTGCAACGTCATCTTTTTCATGGGTTGTTTCTATCAGGATTTGATTTTGTTGATTTTTCTCGGATTCTAAGTTTTGAATTTCTAAGCGTAATTCATATAATTTCGCTTCTAATTGAGGTTTAATCCGACCTAAAAGAGTTAAATTACTTTCAATTTCTTTTTGTTCTTGTTTTAGTTCATATATATGGGTTTGCAATTGATTAATTTCTGCGTGGGAAGTATTGTATTGCAATTCAAGGCGACGTTTTTCTGATGTCAAAGCCGATAAAAAGTTATGTAATTCGGCTTGATGTTGTTCTAACTCATAAATTTCTGTTTTTAGGTTACTAACTTCCGATTCTAGTTGTTTCTTTTGAGCCGCAAAATTTCCTAATTCTCTGTGTAGACTATCTCTTTGATTACGACATTCAAGGATGTGGTTTTGTAGTTGTTTGGTTTCGTTATACAGTAAATTACGATGGGCTTCTATTTGCTCAATTTCTCTAACGACGCGATATTTTAGTGCTTCCCTTTCTTTAATACGTTTGCGGAGAGAAGCTAAAATTAGCAGTTCATGGGTTCTCCGCCGCCTATCTACACATAAGGCGGCTGCATATGTAGCAATGACTGTAATTACTCCAGTGAAGAAAGCTTGGTTAAAATCCCATTTTGGGACTAAACTCAGACCAAAGCTGACACTAAAGGCAATTATACCTAGGATGAATCGATTACTAAACATTACTGATTGCATATTGTAATTCGTAATTCGTAATTCGTAATTCGTAAGTTTTTATGTCGGTTTGTGGGCTTTAGGATTTGGTGTCTAAGAGTGATAGTTCTGCTTTTAAAAAGTCAATGAACTGTCTGGCTGTTCTTCCAGAACGTCCATTATGACGGGTAGCCCATTGTAAGGCTTGAAATTCTAAGTCTTGTTGGTTGAGGTTAATTTCAGCTTGTGTTGCTAGATGTTGAATAATTTCTAAATATGTCTTTTGATCTGCGGATTCAAAAGTTAAAGTTAAACCAAAGCGATCGCTAAACGAAAGTTTCTCCTGCATAGTATCCCAGGCATGGATTTCTTCATTATCTTTGGGAGTCGGTCTATCACTAAAAAATTCCCGAATCAAATGGCGGCGATTTGATGTAGCATAAACAACTACATTTTGTGGTTTTGCTGTTAAGTTCCCTTCTAAAACTACTTTTAAGGCTTTAAACGCGTCGTCATCTTCTTCAAAGGATAAGTCGTCCACAAAAATAATAAATTTCTGTGGCAAGCCCCGTAACTGTTCCACAATAGTTGGTAAGTGCTGTAAGTCTGATTTTGCTACTTCCAACAAGCAAAGATGGCGATGACTATATTCATTTAACAAAGCTTTGACTAAGGAAGATTTCCCTGCGCCACGACTACCATATAGTAATACGTGCAGTGCGGTTTCACCTGCTAATAAAAACTCTGTATTTTTGATGAGGGCATCTTTTTGGGACTCATAACCGACAAGATGATTCAGCTTTACGGTGTCAGGGTAAGGAATGCCAATAAATTGATTGTTTTCCCAGCGTAATGCCCGATATTGAGCAAATAAGCCTGTACCAGATTGCCGATAGTAATTTGCTAAATCTTCAACGACATTTGCCCAGTGTTCTACATGGTGCAAAGACAATGCTAATTCTGCTTGGGAGGTGATGTCCTCTGGTTCAACGTACCAAACTACAGGAGACACGGCTAAATGGGCTACACCTTGTACCCATTCACTTAAAATAGCACTGCTGCATTCATACAAACTCTGTAAGATTTGTAAATCATGCTGGGCTGCGGCTACCAAAGCTGGTGGTAAATCTTGAAAATCTCGCTGTTGAGCCAGCTTTGTGAAGGGATTTTCTGCTATGAGAATTTGACTGATGAGGTAGTCTTCCCAGGTTTGCTGTTTATCTGCTAAGGCATGAAAGTAAGTGCCGTAAGCTTGCAGGCAAACCCGCCCATCAGCATCACTATAGCGGATAGCTTGCAGCAGTTCTAGAAAGGAAATACCTACTTGATTTTGCAGGACTGATTGATAAAGTAAAAGTGATGCTGCTTGGCGTTGCAGCAGTTGAACCTGGGCATAGGAAGAACTAGTTGCCGTGGGCATGGCTAAATTATCCGTCAATCAAAGAAATTCAAAATTCAAAATGAAGAACTGACCATTGATCACAATTCTGGCTACACACTGTATATAGATTCCATGTGGAATAAGTTGATTTCCTGGAAATTTGGGTAGCAAAAGCAAAATCTACATAGGTTTTAACCAATGAATTTAAGTATAATTGCTGCGATCGCCTATGGTATGTTAGCCATTATTGGTGGCATTATTGGCTACTTTCAGGCAAATAGTCAAGTTTCCCTCCTCAGTGGTATCTTTACTGGCTTACTACTAATTATTGCCGCTTACTTGCAACTTCAAGGACAAACTTGGGGTTTGATGCTAGCAACTTGCATCACGGCTGTTTTAGTCTTATTATTTGCATTTAGACTGGCTAAAACTCGCAAATTTATGCCTGCTGGATTTATGACTATTGTAGGTATGCTGGCACTGACAGTTATGGTTAAGCAATTCTTTAGTGTTGGGTAGCAATTATTTACCTCCCAATAGTACATTTATATTACTCTACACCAAAACTGAAACTAGAACTAATGGTTTTATACCAATTGGTGGGAGGCTTTGGTAAGCCCTCCAAACCATACTCCTGATAATTTATACAGCAGATTCGATGTTTATGAGGTACAGCAACTGATTGAAGAAAGTAATGAGTAATGAGTAATGAGTAATGAGTAATGAGTAAGAACTTTACTTATTACGCACTACTTATTACTCATGGTGTAACTCACTTATTTTAAGTGTATTTTATTTATCCAATGTGTAGTCATCATCTAAGTAAATTTCTCTTGAAAAGAAAGTTTTATTTTATATATATAAATTTTATTTATTATAATATTATGTCTAGACACCCTTTAAAATTAATATATTTACAAATATATTAAGGAATATTACTTGATTAATTTAGTATAAAAAGTTACTAATAAATTAAATTTCTTAACCCTATCATTAACATTATCTCTAAAAAAATAATTACTCTCTACGAAAATATCCGGTTTGTTTTGCTTGATGGTGATAAATAAAAATATAAGCTGTCGGGTATCTAAGTTGTATATTTTTTCCTGTTGGCTATTAACCGTCACTAGTCAACAAGCATAATTTCTCAAATAGCAAAACTAAAAGAATCTCTGAGAGAGAAACTAATAGCATTAAGTTACATCTACCTAGAGATAGTTTTTGTAGTAAATACTAATTAAACCAAAAAAATTTATCAGACTGGAACAATATTATCAGTTATTATTTAAGGCAACATAATTTATGTATCAAAATATACACACTTGCTTTAAGCAATAAACTAAAATTTGATGGTGACATAAATCTGTAAATCACTGTAGATAAAGAAAAAATAGATTGAATTAGCTAAAAATTTAATTATGCAATCTCTAAAAAATAGAGTATCATTT
>JBODRP010000035.1:0-28506 GCA_050633005.1 Trichormus sp.
ATGCCCAATGCCCAATGCCCAATGCCCAATGCCCCATGCCCCATGCCCAATGCCCAATGCCCAATGCCCCATGCCCTAACTAATACTCAATCCCTGGTTGCGCCTTAACGTTTTGGTCACGGAAAGGATGCTTAACTAGGGTCATTTCTGTTACTAAGTCGGCGCGGTCGATGATAGGGGCTGGTGCGCCTCTACCTGTGAGGATGACGTGTTTATTAGCTGGCTTTTCTGCTAGACCGGCTAAGACTTCATCTACTTGTAAATATCCCATTTTGAGCGCGATATTGATTTCATCTAGCAGGACTAGCTGAAAATCGGGGTTGCGGATAAATTCTAGTGATTTTTGCCAAGCTGCGCTGGCTTTTTCCAGATCCCGATCGCGGTCTTGGGTTTCCCAGGTGAAGCCTTCCCCCATTGCGTGAAATTCTATTTGGTCTTGCCAAGCACTAAACACTTTTTTTTCTGAAGGTTCCCATGCACCTTTGATGTATTGGACAATACCTACTTTGTAACCGTGGCCGAGCGATCGCAACACCATCCCCAATGCGGCGGTTGTTTTCCCTTTACCGTTACCAGTATTGACAATAATTAACCCTTTTTCTGGCACAGCTGATGCTATGCGTCGTTCTTGCACTTCTTTACGACGCTGCATTTTTTGCTGATACTGTTCATTAGTCAGATTGGCTGACATTATTTCATCAATTAAACGCTCAATTTCCTTATCTGATTCTAATGCTTCTGGTGTATCACTTTTCATCAAAGTCATCGGAGGATACAGAAAATAAATGTGACAACGAACAAAACCAAGAAAAATTCGTGCTGAAATTCATGAGCATCTGAGGTGCATCTGCCACAGAAGCCCGAAATTTTTCTAAACACAGGCTGATATTTTGACTAAATCTGCTCCTATGGGAGATGTTGCGCGCATGATTTAGTTTGCCACTGTATAAGAATATTTACTGGTCAATCAGTCTAATTGTCTTCTAGCACCTAATTTTAGCAATTGAGTCTTGAGGAGCGGAGTATGTCTAATAAGATTACGCTAGAGAATATTGATTAAGACTTACACAACTGGCATATTTTTTTGTAGGGTGTGTGACGCTGCAAAATTATTTGAACGTAGTCATCAGACTGATAGCGTCACGCACCAACTATCAATTGTGACACTTGCGTAATTCCTGTTGATAATATAATTACCTTTTTAACATTATTTTTTAGTCAAGATTGTCAATTATATGACATACAACCTGAATCTATAAATTTAGAACGATATAACTATTATAAAGAATTTAATAAATTTATTCGCGCACTTTAAACAGAAAATTTTGTTATATCTTTTGATTGCACAAATTGGCAGCAAGAAATTAATCTTTTTGTAACTCCTTCCGAACTATTATGGCTTTTAATATCCATCAATTCAAAATTCAAAATACCCTGCGGGTACTCTGGGAGAACGCCTTTGGCGAACGCGGTAGCGTCTCGTTAGAGAAGCTAAAGCTACACAATTCAAAATGAACATCTTGAGTTCAGATGCGTTCCCACGTCAAATATTGAGGACTTCCACCAATGGGTGGAGTACTTAATACTAATTTTCCATCTACGAATTTAAAATTACGTTCTAGGTTAGTACCAGTCCAATCAGGTATTAAACTTATATCAACATGATGAATAACTTTTTCTCCTACAATTTCATATCTACCACCGTAAGAAATATAATTGGTAGATGCTTGAAAATAGCGGAAAACTGCTTGTATATATTTGCCACTAGTTAGTAATAGCCACGGTTTTAAAAATACTTGTCTTGCTTGCATCAACTCCTGTAAGGCAATGTTAATATTGAGGCGATCAGATTTCATAATATTTGCAGACATATATCCATCTGCGGTGTATGTAAGATAACCAATAGGATTTTTACCAAATGGGTAAATTATCTCTCCTTGTGTGCTTTGAGTTTCCCAAGACACAAGTTTCCAAGTACCGATAAACTTTGTTTTGTTCATTTGAGTTCACTCCAAATCCAAAATTACAAAAGTTGCTTGAAAGCGTCTGACAGGCGGGGCATCACCCGCTATCAACCCTACACCCTCATCTTTATCAAAACCCGATGCCAGAAATTCCTGAAACATAGTTAACATTAGATGCGGGCGTGTTTACTATTAGGGAGTCTCAAAATGGCAAAACATTTGGGTAAAAAAATTGCTCCTATACCAATGTCAGCTGATATTAGTGTAGTGGATTTAATTGATAATTACTTCACCGCCTACAACTCGGCGCGGTTGCGGGAAGCTTGCCAAATCATGAGTCGTGATGTGTTAAAAGATGGTGTCACCGTGGGAGTTAGTCTTTCCGGTGCGATGACACCAGCCGGTTTTGGTGTGTCTGCATTAGCACCCCTAATTCGTCATGGCTTCATTGACTGGATGATTAGCACTGGTGCAAATCTTTACCATGATATGCACTATGGCTTAGGATTTGAGTTATTTGCGGGAAATCCATTCTTAGATGATGTGAAACTGCGTGAGGAAGGGACAATCAGAATTTATGATATTGTCTTCGGTTATGATGTTTTGCTAGAAACTGACGCATTTATCCGCCGCATCCTGCAAGCTGAACCTTTCCAAAAGCGTATGGGTACGGCGGAGTTTCATTATTTGCTGGGTAAATATGTACGGGAAGTAGAAAAGCAATTGGACGTTAAGCATTCCTGCTTACTAGCTACGGCTTATGAGTGCGGCGTACCTATATATACATCTTCCCCTGGTGATAGTTCCATTGGGATGAATGTGGCGGCGTTAGCGTTGGAAGGTTCGCAGTTAGTATTAGATCCAGCTATTGATGTTAACGAAACAGCTGCGATCGCCTACAATGCCAGAGAAGGAGAAGGTAAAAGTGCGGCTGTAATTCTTGGTGGTGGTAGTCCAAAGAACTTTTTGCTACAAACTCAACCGCAAATTCACGAGGTCTTAGGATTAGAAGAACGGGGACATGATTTCTTTGTCCAGTTTACCGATGCCCGTCCTGACACTGGTGGTTTATCGGGGGCTACACCTGCTGAGGCTGTGAGCTGGGGCAAAATTGACCCAGAAGAATTACCTAGTACGATTGTTTGTTACACTGACAGCACAATAGCTCTACCTTTGCTGACAGCTTATGTTCTCAAGCAATGCCAACCCCGTCCCCTCAAGCGGTTGTATGATCAGTTACCAAGATTATTAGATACACTCCGCACCGATTATTTAGCAGCGAAAGACAAACCAACAGAAAAAGTTGCCACTGATGCAGAGGTAGCAACTTATCCTTGTGGGACACCGATTCGTAAATAAGCATGGGGCATGGGGCATGGGGCATGGGGCATTGGGCATTGGGCATTGGGCATTGGGCATTGGGCATTGTATTTTCCTCCCCCTGCTCCCCCTGCTCCCCCTGCTCCCCCTGCTCCCCCTGCTCCCTGCTCCCTTCCCCCCTACATCCCTAATGCAGCTAAAACCATCCTTCTTGTTCTAAGGTTTCAATTAGCTGTAAGCCACGAGGATCGCCTACACCCAATAGTGAAGCTTTAGCATCTTCCCGTACTCCTAAGTCTTTATCTTCGGCAAAGGACTGAATTAAGGCATCGATCGCAGCAGCATAAACTACATTAGAGGGTAGTTCTTTACACAGTTGCCCGATAGCCCAGGCACTGTTGCTTCTGACTGCTGCCACTGGGTCTTGAAATAAAGCTTCAATTAGGGGAGGTATTGCCCCAATAATGGCTTCATAACTGACATCTGCCATTTGTGCTAAGGCACTAGCCGACCACAACCGCACTGCCGAAATCTCGGTTTTTAGGGCATCTGCAAGGGGTGCTAAACAACGGCGATCGCGGCAATTCCCTAAAGCCCATACTACACCTTTACGTACATAGCCGTTCCAGTCTCGATTTAGCTGATTAATTAAGGGTTCAACTGCATCGGTACTGGGATTACGCCCAATCCCATAGGCTGCACTCACCCGCACTAAGGGACAGGTATCAGTCAACAGGTCTATTAAGAGGGGAGTAGCTCTTGGGTCTTCTATATCACAAAAAGCGCGGGCTGCCAACATCTTTTGTTGAGGTTGGGAACTTTGCAGCAGTGCTAACATTTCGTCTGGGTCAGGTTTTGGCAATTCTGACTCAGCTGTGATGGGTTCTAGTTTATCTAAGGGACTTTCTAAATCCTCCTCGATATCGAGTTCGAGTATACTTAGGTCTTCTTCGTCATACATATACTTTTATGCTTTAGGGTGATGTGTATATATCCCCTGGTTCTAATTTATTAAAACTTTATTTTTATCAGTTAAATCATTGTACACCGTCTGATTCATCTCATACGCGGTGAGTTGGGAATTGGGCATGGGGCATATCAATTCAAAATTCAAAATTCAAAATTCAAAATTAAGGAATTTTCGGGCATGGGGCATGGGGCATGGGGGAGGCAGTGCGTTGCTTTGGTTTCCAAAGTTGTAGCAACTGCTGTTATTGATTATTGACTATCTAGTTGTTTGAGCATCCAGAGGGATTGGGTTTGATAACCTAGCTGATGATAGAGATTGAGGGCGGCTTGGTTGGTTTGAAATACTTGTAATCCAATTTGGCGATCGCCTCTTTGAATTGCCCAATTTTCTAGATAGCGCATTAAGGCTGTAGCAATCCCCCGCCTTCGATGTTCTGGGAGGACGTAAAGTAAAAAAATGTGGGGATGGCGTGTGCCAGTAACTTGATCTATGGCATTACCTACCCAAAGACAGGCAACGGGAGAGGAGGGATCTTGCACACTCTCACCTGCAAAATCCACCCACCACAAGGGGGTATCTTTAGAAAAGTATTGCTCAACGGTTCGAGCCAGATGGGCAAAATCCTGTTGTGGATATAGGTCTTGGTAGGTGCGCTGCATGAATTTGACTAGCAGCGATCGCTCTAAGGTAGAGCCACGACGAAGATAATAGCCGGGTATTAATAATTCAAAATTCAAAATTCAAAATTCAAAATTAAGGAATTTTGGGGCATTGGGCATTGGGCATGGGGCATTGGGCATTGGGCATTGTATTTTTCTCCCCCTGCTCCCCCTGCTTCCCCTGCTCCCCCTGCTCCCCCTGCCCTCTGCTCCCTGCTCCCTGCCCCCTGCAACCTACTTGTATCAAACTTAAAGTGAAACGGTATGACCTATCACCATGCCTACTTGTTCAATTGGTGCTGGGGCTGCCATGTCGGAGGGTAAAAATATGCGTGCGCTGACTGCTACTAGGGCAATGATGAATACTAATACTACTAGTAGGGGGGCAATGTATTGACGAAAGATAGCCATATTTTTGATTGCGATCGCTTGCGGGTGGGAAATCTAATTAAAGATTTGTGAATTTTACTTGACTTAATTTTAGCGGGTTTTGGGTATTGGGGAAAAGGAGGGGGGAATTTTTTAACGCAAAGGAACGCGGAGGTTTACGCAAAGGAACGCGGAGAGTTATTAGCGGGTATCTCGGTCTAGGTCGTCTAGGACTCTCTCGCAATACCAATTTTCTGGCATTCCGGGATAGTTTTCTTTGGCTTGGTCAATTAATCTGTCGGCGGCGGCGGCATCACCAGATAATTTAGAAATGAGTTTGTTTTTGAGATAGTTTTGGCTCTCAAATGTGGGTTCACTGATGCTCTGTTTGATTGGTTCAGAGGATCTTTGTGGTAATGTTTGGCTTTGTCCTCGTTTCAATTGCCAGAACAATACGTAATAGAGTGTACCAAAAATTAAAATTAAGCTGATTGTTCCGAAAAAAGTGAGGATGTTAAATGTTAGATAACCTAAAACTAATTGTGAAAGCACATAGCCCAGTAATAACCCGGTTAGTAAAAGAATAAATGTGCCGATAATAATTACTATTTGGTTTCCCATAAGTCCTCGTCTTCTGGCTCAATTCCTGGTCTGTTTACTGCCACTGGTTTTTGATTCCAGGGGGCAAAAAATGGTAATAAAAGCAATCCTGGGACTGCGGCTATAATACTAATCACGAAAAATAAAGGCCAACCCGTACTTTTTGCGAGGCTGCCGGCGGGAGCAACTAAAATATCACGGCTGACTGCCATGAAACTGGAAAGTAAAGCATACTGGGTAGCAGAAAAACGTTGGTTACATAAACTCATTAAAAAGCCAACAAAGGCCGCTGTTCCTAAACCAGCACAAAAGTTTTCAATGTTAATAGTTAACACTAGAACTTGGTAATTTTTACCGACTTGAGCTAGTAATAAGTAAGCTAAGTTACTAACGGCTTGTAGTCCACCAAATAGCCACAGTGAGCGATTGAGTCCGATTTTACTGAGAATGACTCCCCCTGTTAATGTGCCAACAATGGTAGCGATTAATCCCATACCACCCTGAATTGCACCAATATCGGTTTGAGTGAATCCAGTTTGTAGCAGGAAGGGTGTAGACATATTGTTGACAAAGGAGTCGCCTAATTTATAGAGGACGATAAACAATAAAGTCAAAATGGCATAAACTACCCCTTGGCGTTGAAAAAATTCCCCAAAGGGCAAAATAACGGCGGCGGCTAGAGATTCTGGGGGTCGTGTTTCTTTGGGTTCTGGTGCAAATAATGTGCCGACAATGCCAATTGTCATAGCGGCAGCCATCAATAAGTAAACTGATGACCAGGGTATGTGATCGGCTAGGATTAATGCTAGAGAGGCTGTGAGCAGTAAGGCGATGCGATAGCCTAGAACGAAAACTGCTGCACCTGCACCTAATTCTAATTCTTCTAAAACATCGGTGCGGTAAGCGTCGGCGGCGATGTCTTGGGTAGCACTGAAAAATGCGATCGCCACCGCATTAATTGCTAAAAGTTGTAGTGCTTGTTTGGGTTGTTGCAAGGCCATACAGGCGATCGCAATCAATAATCCTATTTGCAGGGTTATTAACCAGCCGCGTCTTCTACCTAAAAATGGGAGTTTAAACCAGTCTACTAACGGCGACCAGAGAAATTTTAAGGAATAGGGTAAGCCGACTAAGCTAAATAAGCCAATAGCTGTTAAATCGACCTTTTCCACGGTCATCCAAGCTTGCAAGGTCTTACTCGTTAATAATAATGGTAAACCCGATGAAAAACCGAGGAGTATTAACGCCGCCATCTTTCGGCTACCAAAAACTTGCAGCAGCGATCGCACTGGATTCATATATCTGTTACTTATTTGTGAGTTGGAGTTATCTTGCCATAGTTGTTGTATGATTACACGCCATATATAAAAATTTGCCATAGAATATTCGCCTACTTCGAGGAAAATAGTCATGGTTCGTAAAACATTTATTTAAAACTTATGCAGAAAGTTTTTCGGAAAAACTCATCTGAGACATAACTTGTGTGCGTATTGAATTAGCAGCTTTATCGGCAATTTCTTCTCTATCAGAATCAGTAAGAATCAATGCAAGTAGTGATTGGAGAACTTTGCGGTTAGATATAAACTCTTCACCATATAAATCATCTTGCAACAAAGTTGCTTCCAACTGAGGCATTATCTCAGGCGTAGGAGATAGCAACTTATCTTTAATGCGTCTCCTTGCCGTTTCTGTAGCTGCTTTTGTACCTATACCTAAATCCCATGTTTCAATTATGAGCTTAACTTCGCGGTTAAGAGATATACGCAGCGTTGATAGGCGACTCAATAAAGGAAGGTTGAGCATTAAAGGTGCTAATGCACTGCCCCAATCCAAACCTGCACCAATACTACAATTTACTTCATCTTCGATGCAAACAGCTTCTTCGAGCCATCCTTCCCTAAAAAGTAGATTCATGGCTTCTTGAGTTGTAATTGACTCATCTAACTCAAAATTACTATTTTGCTGTTGGTGATTCATAAATTTTTGCTTGATTCAGATGTTATCTTTTTTCTCATTACACCATATTCAAAATAAACTAAATTATCATATTCTTCTTCTGCTCCACAGTTAACCATATTTTGCTTTTCGTAAAATCCTTCAGCACTTGGTAAGGAATGCAACCCAACTCTACCTGCATACCCTAGCTCAACACTTCTAATTCTTGCGAAATTTAAGAGTGCTTGACCAACGCCTTTGAATTGAGGCGGATACTGAATTTCGATGCGATTAGTCGGGGCAGTGGCAATACCATCAACATAAACTAGCTTATTCCCCAGATTCAAACGAGAACCGTGCATTTGTGTTTCTATAATCATTAATCCTTGAGTTTTATTTTCACACTCAACTGCATAACCTTCAAGATTTTTTTGATTGGCAATATATCTTAATTTAAATATCCAATCCCAGTATTTATCTTCTTGACTAAATAACCTTAATTTTTCTACCCAACTATTAACATAATCATCAACGTGTCTTTGTCCTAAATTTACTAAATAGGCTTCAACAGTTGTATTATCAAAGCCCCTTTTTAATTGAATTTTTATCTGCACTTAAAGCTCCTAATTATCAGAATATTTATTCTGAAGTCATAAAATACACTTCATATCCCCTAATTTCTACTCCGTGTGCAGCTAGGCACTTCTTCCAACCTTCACGCGTACCAATTTCGGTTTTCTGTTGCAGTAATCCTAATTCCTCTTCTTGTTGGGTGAGTTTGGCAAATTGTTCATACAGAGGATAACTAGGCGTAACAAAGGTTTCCTTACGATGCAGTACGGGGGGATTTGCCCTGTCACTGTAGTCGCGGTGAGTGATATACAAAGTTTTTAAGTCAATTGTGATACTAGCTGTTAAGGCTGGATGGGGGTCTGTGTCGAACTCTGGGTAAAACAGATAGGATATTTGCGGTTTGTCGATGTGATATTTGATCAACGTAGCCCCATCGACACGTCCAATAGTGCGGCTGGCGCAACCTTCGTAAATGCGTAGTAGGGGGTCTAGGGCTGCTAAAGCGGAAACATGGACGTAAAGCGCGCCCCGTGTATGTTTGCCAATTTTGCTTTTATCACAGGCGGTTTTAATGATTCCTGGTTTACCTAGACTAAATAATTTTTGATCAGCGACTTCACACGCTTCCTCATAGCTACCAAAGAAAGCTTTGATGTCGTGGCGCATGGCTGGGGCTAACTGGGAAAATCGGGGACGTTGATCAAAGTGGGTGAGGGCGAGGTAGACTTGAATATCTAAAGAACGACGGTAGGCGATCGCATCCCATTCGGCTTCGTCGGTGGCTTGTAAAATGACATTAAAGGCGCGGCGAAAGTTACCAAATTCCGGTAGTAATTCCTGTGCTGTGTCTAGTTCGCCTTTGACTGGTAATCTACCCCGTTGGGTGAAAAACTCCATCAGGGGTTGGAGTTGTTCTTGGTAGTCTTCAAACCGCTTGGTAGGAATACGGATACGTGGTGTAGAGGTGCGGGAAAAGAAGCGAATAGCTTTGAAGCTTTCTTTTTCAGCTTCATCTCGAAACACAAAGTAAACACCCAGTGCTACTGGCACGGCATCGACATTTAAGACTTCATCAATATATTTTTTCAGTTCTTCTTGTTCGTAATATTTTTGGAAAGTATTGCGCCTAGTTACAATGCCATCACTGTAAGCTAGTTGGGCTTTGCTGGGAGCATTAATTAATACTTGTGCGGCGACAATTAAAACTTTGCCGGTGAGTTCCCAAGCTTGGATGAGACTTTGGCGGCGTTCCTCAATATCTTCTATGACGTTCAGGACATAACCTAAGTTCACCACATCAGCAGAGGTGATTGGTTCATTGGGATAATAGTAAGGATCCCAGCCTAAACTGTTGTAGCCGAGGTTAGTTAGACGTTGCACATCCCCACCATAGCCACAACCGTAATCAAAAAAACTGGTGTTTTGGTTAAGGATTGCCCATTCTATAGCCAATCGTACAGGACGAGAGATTTCCGTGCGAGCGATCGCGGCTCTATGACGCTCGATTTCTACCGTTTCAGGCATAGTATCAGTTGTCAGTGATCAGTTAACAGTTATCAGTTACTGTTACTTAATATCCTTTCCATCTTTTATTGCCAGTTCAATTAAATCTTCAATTTTCTTGATATTTTGATCGCCGGCTAAGTAACCAATCCCCCGATGCAAATGTAGACGGAATTGGGTAGCTAGGGTTTCTTTATCCGTGGGATAGCCATCATTATGACAGCGTTGTTTAAGGGCGAGGAGCAGAATATCGGACATTTCACCACCAAAGACACGCCAACTCATTTCCACATTACTATCTTGGGGGATGGGAATGGGGGACGGTGGTGTAGATTCTGCCAGGGAACGACAAAAAGCCCAACGACACAGAATATTCCATTGCTCGATTTTAGTGTTGCGTTTGAGTTTAAGTAATTGCTCTTTTGCAGTTTGGGATAATTTAATTCTTTCTATTGGAGATTCCATAATATTAAGTAAATATTGAATTTATTGCTCACAAACCCAAACAATAGCGAACCGCAGCTTCAACTTCCAGCATCTTAGATTCCGAAATCTTACCAGTTGGTTCAGCCGGAAAGCGATTTGGATCTAAAGAACGAATTTGAAAACATAAAAATACTGTTTCTATTAACAATCCACTTTCATAAGGAGAAACTCTTATATTAGTTGGATAATCGCGCTTAATATTTGTTCCTTTTGTACCTACAACTACAGTCACAACTAAAGGTAATTGGTTGATAGCGTTTATAGATAATACCAAAACTGGTCGTGTTCCCGCCTGTTCTCGCCCTAAGACTGGATTCAGGTTAACAAAATAAATTTGTCCTCTCTCGATGCTCACTGCTTTTCTAAACCATCCATTTCGGTAACAATAAACTCCTGATTAATAGCATTAATTTCGGTTTGGATATCTACATCAATAGCCATTGCTGCTAATTGTGCATTCATGTATTCTTGGTTAGTTAAATTATATGATTTTTGCTGTTTTTGTTGCACTTTGTTTTGAATACGTTCTAAGAGCCATTCTAGTTCTTCTAATGATAAATTACCTAAGTTCCGCTCTATTTCTAATAAATGTGGTGATACCATAATTATTGTTTTTCCAAGCTACTTAAATATATTGTAACTATCTAGCTTGAAATAAATTGCTAGACTCAATTTTTTAGACAATATCTACTCCCAAAAGTATTGATTCTCTATAACGGTGGTTTCGCGGTTGGAGGAATCGTATTTGAGCAGGTATTCACGGGCGATCGCTTCATTGTTTCGCAGTGCTTGGACTTCTTTTTTACCGATTTCAGTATCAGTGGAAAGCAATATTACTTGATGACTAGCGGCGGGAAAGTATTTTTCTACTAGGTTGTGGCGGTGAGAGGAATCGAGTCTACCAAGGGGTGTGTCAATGGCTACTGGTAAGCGTAAGCCGGAAACTTTGGCTAGTCCCCACAAAAATGCGATCGCTAGTAGTTGTTTTTCCCCTGCTGACAGGCGATGTTTAGGAACTGGTTTACCATTAAAATCATAAATGGACAGACTGAAAGTTTTAGTATCAATGGTAATGGTACGCACTAAGTCAGATTTGTGCAGCAAATAAAGGAAACAATTTTTGACTTCCTCTTCTAATTTATTTAATTTTTTCAAAGTTAATTTTTCTCGAAACAGTTTCAAAGTTTCTTGCACTTTGGCAACTGAATCAATAATATGTTCTCTATTTTTACGGTCAATATTTTTATCGGTATATTCTTTTAACTCTTGCTTTGTCTGTTCAATTATCTCGGCTAATTCCGCTAAATTCTGGCGCGTAGTTTCATATTTAGCTTTGGACTGAGCAAGTTGATTTTGGGCATCTTCTACCCCATCCCTTAGCTGTTTATATGCTTCCGGTTCGGCGGCTGTCTGCACTTGTCTTTCTAAATTAATGATTTCTTCTTCAATATCTTTTAATTTGGCTAGGTGTTGTTGAGCAGATTTTTGAGCATTGGGTAAATGATACTGCACATTATCTAATTGACTCAAACTTTCTTCATCAGCTAATAACCAAGGTGGTTCTGATGAGTTAAATGTATATAAATTCTCAGTATCTTGCTTGAGAAAAGATTCAATTTTATCAATCTGCTCTAGATTTATATTTAACCCATTCAGCCAATTTACTAAGCGTTGATCTCGCTCAATTAAGACATCCTTAGCTAATTGGATTTGTTGATGACGAAATTCTTTTGTTCCCTGGGCTTGCACTTGATTCACTAATTTGGGGATGAATGCTAATGGTAAAACATCAGCCGCCAATGCACACATTGATTCTCTGATTTCTTCTGCCCTAGATACTTTATCTTTTTGCTGTTGTTCTAGCTGATTGCGTTGTCCGGCAATTTTACCACCTTCAGAAATGAATTTATCTAAGGCTTCTCGTTGTTTAGTTTCTAATTCTTCAGTGAGAAACTTCAATGTTTCTAATTCCAGTTCTATTACTTGATAATCTTCCTGATATTGTTTTAATCTGTTTTCAATTGCTTCTAAATTAGCTAAATCTTTAGTTTCGGCGATTTCTTTACGTTTGCGATTAACTAAAATTTCCAAATCAACGGCTAATCTATCAGCTAACTCTAAACCTAAAAGTCCGCGAATAGCCTCAACTACTATCGGTGGTGGTGTTTCCTGTTCTGCGAGTTCTTTAACTTGTTCACCATCAAATAAAAATAAATTAGAAATACCTAATGGCAGCAGATTTTCTATATAATCATCCCAAATATTCACTAGAGAATCAACAGGCCAGGTATCATCATCACCTAAAATTCCCAGTGTATCTTTACCATCTTTGGGGTTTTTCTCCCAAGTTCTCACAATCCGATATTTGACTGGTTTATCGTCTTCAATGTGTTCAAATAATAATTCGATTCGAGTTTTATCGGTCGGGTTGGCTTTATTATTAACACATTGAGTCAAGAAATCACTATAATTCAAGTTACCACGAGTAGAGCATTGAGCGCGTTGACCATATAGAGCTAGGCGTATAGCGTCCATGAGAGTGGTTTTGCCGCCGCCATTCATGCCACCTAATAAAATAATTGGATGGTAATTTTCTGCACTTCTTGTATCAAGGTTTATAACTTGTCTACCAGCGTAAGGTCCAAAGTTTTGTAATACGAGTTCTAGGAATATCATTATTTATAATTTAACCCGGAAAAGGGGGTTTTACTTATTTACTTGCTAGGGATTTATGATCATGTCTTTAGGGTGAGCAATGTACACCCTACCATATTTTTTGTAATATAAAATAGGTTTAAATATTAAATAATGTAAGACTCATATTTTATTTTTGAATAAAGCGGGAGGAAAATCCACACCGCTTTTTGCCTCCCCTACTTCAAAATATGCCAGTTGCTTAAGTCCTCTTGATACTAGATTTTTTACATATCAATCATACAAGAAAGATAAGGGATTGCTCATATTTTCAGCAAAACCTAGAATAGCGCGATCGCAATGTTGATAAATTAATTTTCCTTGTGCATCAAATAGAAAAGTTGCACCCCGTTGTGTTAAGTAAGATGAATCTGGTACATAAGTCTTCCAGTTACTTAACACTTCAGTCATATTTCGCAAACGCAAGGTTGCTAGTTCAAAAGGACGCTGACAACCTTTTTTGCCAACGGCTTGAAAAAATGAACCTTTGATTGGTGGTAAAGGTATATCTTTAACAACTTCCTCATCAGCAATTAATTGCGGAGCTTTCTTATCACCTCGATAACCCCGAAAAACTTCCTTCAGAGTTCCAGGGCTACCAATTCCGGCGCACATCAGCATTAAATTCAGCCAAGCTGTTTGGGAAGTTGATAACAAAGGTAATTGGATATTTAAACCTGGATAAAGCTTTAAAAGCTTGTGAATTTCAGCTTTTGCATCGATAAACAACCATTCTTGAGGGAATCCCGTATACTCACAAAACTTGATTCCTGAATTGCGGTTTCCAATGGCAATAGCACGAATTGTAATTCCCCTAGCTGCAATCTGTGCTTTTTCTCTTTGTAGCCACCAAGCGTATTCTAAAGTATCAAAATCTCCTAACTGTGACCATATCAGTACAAGCAACTTGGAAGTATGAGCGCAATCATATAAAACGGGTTTAATTACGCCATCGCTAACTCGTAAGCGTTGAGTTTGACTTAAAATAGAGTAAATATTTTGTGAACTAGAGTGTGTTTGACTATTCATTGGACAAGCAAAAGAAATTGAGTTTAGAACACTGTTGACTAAATACGTCTAATGTGGATTAAAATCTTGCGAATACCTAGATATTTGTAGGGGCGGGTTCACCAAGATCAAAAGTTAATCATGAATGATGTTTGTTAACCCGCCCCTACTATTTATTGAATAGGCGATTTTCCTAATTCACATCAGGCCTTAAATCTAAAGGGAATACTTATACATAAATTTTTCTGTAATATTGCGGAGATGGTCATTGAGATGAGATAAACTTTGTTGAGCGATCGCTTGTGGTACACCTTGATAATATGCTTGAGCAATACCGCCGGTAATACAGGCTATGGTGTCACTATCACCACCAATGGAGATAGCATTGCGAATGGCATCTTCAAAGTTGGTTGATTCTAAAAATGCAATTATGGCTTGTGGAACAGAACCCGGACAGGTCGCATCATATTGGTATGTAGGTCGAATTTGCTCTAGAGTGCGTTCTAAGTTGTAACCGAAAGTTGTCTGAATGTACGATTTAATCGCCCCTTGATCATAACCTGTACGGGCAAGGAAAATAGCGGCGGCTGTGGCTTGTGCGCCTTTGATACCTTCTGGGTGGTTATGGGTAACTTCTGCACTGCGTTTGGCTTCTCTAAGTACAGTCTCTAAGTCATCATAAGCAAAACCAATAGGACTAACTCGCATAGCTGCACCGTTCCCAAAACTGTTGTATGGTTCACGAGTGTTAGATTTAGCCCAGTTACTAAAGTTACGACCATACCCAGCATACTGGTAATAACTGTAGTACCACTTAAATTGATCAATGTATTTACTACTGGGGGGGAATTGTTCAGTGTGGAGAATAATATCTGCTACTGCTACTGTTAACACCGTATCATCAGTAAAGCGGCATTGCCTGTCAAATAAAGGAAAATCTTTAGTTTTGAGGCTTTTGCCTTCATAAACTGAACCAATAATGTCACCTGCGATCGCACCCAACATATTTGTCTTTGATGTGGTAATATTAGCCTAGCTTTCCAGGCTAATAAGGTATTTTAGTTTGGTACACCTGGGAGCGATCGCCTACCCTTGTGTAGAATCACATTACCTTCTCTTTGATGTAGTTGCAAGTAATTTCCATAAATTGCCAGTATAAATTCCTTCTGCTCCAATTTTTGTCAGGTGCTTTACACTGCGGCTCATCCACCCTTCTGGCGTGTTCAGACTAAAATTGTGCATTATATTGGCATGGAATTAAACGCAGATAAACACAGATAAACGCAGATAAACCATCCTAAAAAACCGAGTTTCTGAACGAAAGATTAAGGTTTTAAGCGAGGGATTTGCAAGAAACCCGGTTTTTAACCGAGGTGAAATCAAATATCATTGATTCCTATATTATCTTCTTTTTCTAGTGTGATTACTGTTACTTCTGGTGGGCAAAATACGCGTCCAGGGAAATAAGTTCCTAAACCACGATTAACATATAGTTGATTGTTCCCTATGCGATGTAACCCTTGTGACCATTCCCAATGATGGATGATAAAAAACTCTTTGAATAGACAGGGTAACAGCCGCCGCACTCTCATGGGAATTTTACGGATGATTTTTTTATGATAAGGTAAGACTGCCCCAATTCCAGGAATAACGATTTGTCCTCCATGAGTATGACCAGATAATTGCAAATCTACTCGCCAGGGTTGTAAATATTCGGCAGTGTCTGGATTATGAGCTAAAACTAGGCGTGGTGTAGAGGGATTTAATTGGTTAAAAACCTGGGCTGGATTAAATTCACGAGAGAGATAATCTACTAGTCCTACTATTGGTAATTCTGCTCCCAAAGGATAGGCAATTTCATTCCACAGGACATGAATACCAATATTTGTCATCGCCTCAGTAATTTCTGCTTTGGAGTGTTTGTAATACAAATCATGATTACCGAGGATGGCGTAAATACCATGCTTACTTTGCAGTTTAGTGAGTTGTAGAGCGAGTTGGTGAATTGGTTCAGGAGTAGTAGTCACATAATCACCAGTTAATAATACTAAATCTGGTTGTGCTTGGTTACTTAATGCGATCGCTTCTGCTAACATCCCATCCGACAGTCGTAAACCATCGTAGTGAAAATCTGATAGATGCACCAACTTCTTACCCTGTAAGGATGCAGATAAGCCTGCAATCTTCACCGTCAATTGCTCTACAGTCAACGGACTAGATAAAAAACAGTGCATAATTTACTAAATTGAGGATTGGGAAGACAAGGGAGACATGGGAGACATGGGAAGGGAGACACATTCCCAATCTTAATTACGAATTACGCATTACGAATTAATTCCAGGTGTTTTTCTAACCAATTTTCTAAATCAGTTAAAACTTCTTGGTAATTGAGGTCGTCTTGTAATTCGTGATATGCTCCTGGGTATTCAATTCGCTGTTTATCTGGATAAGGGACAAGCTGGTAAAAAATCTCACTTCCTTCAGGTAAGGTAACTCGATCTGCTCCACCGTGGAGAATTAGTAATGGGACTTGCCATTCTGGAGCATGATCATAAATCCAGGCAACGGTGGCAAAATATTCTGTAGCTAGACGCGCACTGCCAAGGGTATGACGCAGGGTATCTTGGGCGTAGGCGGCGATAACTTTCTCGTCTCTTGAACCGGCGGCTAAGTCAAGTCCTGTATTTAAGGTGAAAGTTGGCCAAATTCTTGAGAGTAATCTGCCTAATAGTAAGCGAAATTTGGACACGCCAACTTTACCGATCGCAGGTGCTAAAGTAATGACACCTTGTAATGTTAAGGCTATTTGGGGATAGCGCAAAACATAATCTAAGACAATGACTGCACCCAGACTATGACCTAATAGAAATACGGGAAGTTGTGAGTGCTGAGTGGTAATTAATTCCATAAAAGCCTTTAAATCTTCGCGGAACTCAGCCCAATTATTGATATGACCACGACGACCAGGCGATCGCCCATGACCTCGCAGGTCTAAACTATAGATAGCATAATGTTTGGAGACAAAATGCTCAACTATATGACTATATTTGTCACTGTGTCCTCCAAGTCCATGCAAAATGACTAATATCGCTTTGACTTTGCCCTCTGGAAACCAACTTTGATAATAAAGTTTCAGACCCCCGACACCTGCAAAGACACTTTGATTATGATGAATCATCGGGTTAATGTATTTTAGTGTTGCTCACAAACTAGTTTATCTTTGATAGAAACTCACTCTTAGAGGATGTTTAGAAAGTCATCAAGGAGACTAAAAACCCCTCTCCAAACCTCTCCCCTACAAGGAGAGAGGCTTTAAAACCCCCATTCCCTTCTAGGGAAGGGGGGCTAGGGGGGTTAGGTTAGAGAGACTTTGGTGTTAATAACAATACTTTTCAAACATCCTCTTAGCGGCTTGTAGTGAGCATCGATAATGGGCAAACCTTACCAAGCTAGAAATATTTGATTATATTTTTAGTAAGTATAAGTGTGGAAGATAGTTTCACTTGACTGTGATGAGAAAAAACTGGTGGCGATGGTTGGGAGTAGCGATCGCCATTGCCATTACAATTATTAGTTGTCATCATCTACCCAAACCCAACCATGTCACCATCAAACTCAGTGGCTGGGGTGGTTCACCTGTAGAGCAAAAATTATTAAAACAAGTCCTGCAAGACTTTGCAAGCCAACATCCCCAAATTCAGGTCAAATATGAGGTAATTCCTGACCAATACATGGATGTGATGAAAACTCGCTTAGTTGGGGAAGCTGCACCAGATGTTTTTTATCTGGATGCGATCGAAGCTCCCTTCTTGATGAGTCAGAATGTCTTAGAACCATTAAATAATTACATTACCCCAGAATTTGACTTACCAGACTTTGAACCAACTTTATTAAACAGCTTTAAATATCAAAACTCTATTTACGGACTACCCAAAGACTATTCGACTTTGGCACTGTTTTATAACACAAAAGCCTTTGCTGCGGCTGGGTTAAACACTCCGCCAAAAAACTGGCAGGAACTACGCGACTACTCCCAGCAATTAACCGGTAAACTCAACAGATACGGCTTTGGAGAAATGCCAGAATTAGCACGTCAGGCTTATAAAATCAAAGCTTTTGGCGGACAAGTTATTGACTCCAACGGTTACGCCGCATTTGCTAGTCAAAAAGCTTTGCAAGGGTTACAGCTAGTTATCGACCAATACCGCCAAGACCGTTCCTCAGCCCAAAAATCTGATGTCGGCACAAACTCAGGTAGTGAAATGTTTGGTCAGGGTAAAGTAGCAATGGTCATTGAAGGTAATTGGGCTATTCCTTACTTGCAAGAAACCTTTCCGCAACTGGAATTTGCTACCGCAGAAGTACCCAAGATTAATGACAAAAAAGGGACAATGGTTTTTACTGTTGCTTACGTGATGAATAAGCAATCAAAACATAAAGCCCAAGCGTGGGAATTGATTTCTTATCTGACAGGTAAAGCGGGAATGAAGAGATGGACAGGAACAGGTTTTGCTTTACCTACACGTAAGTCAGTGGCAGAGAAATTGGGATACGACCAAGATGTCTTAAGGTCGCCTTTGGTTGCTGGTGTTAATTATGCTACACCTTGGCAAATTGGCAAACATCCAGCCCCCATTGTTAATAATTTTGATAACCAGTTTATTAGTGCTTTATTAGGACAGCAATCATTAAATTCGGCAATGTTACGGGCGCAGTATGCAGCGAATGAGCAAATTCAATCCTTTGATGACTGGCGATGACCAAAAAATAAATTATGCGAAATTAATGGTTGGGTAGGGTGCGTCAGTATGAATAATTTCTGAGTATAGTTAGGTTCTATCACACTTACCCACCCTACAGTTGGGATATTTTTTTATCTGGAAGTTCCTTAACCGTTACGCAGATTTTTGCATGGCTAAAACCATGAAAAATAAATAGATAAAAAAATAGCTTGTTTGCCCAAATGCCATTTTCTCATAAGATGACAACAGGTAGTTAATTCATCTCAAGTCATCATGTCCAAATATGTCATGTGGGGTTCTTATTGCGAAGATGTTCTGGAAAAACGCGCACCTTACCGTGATGCACACTTAGCGGGTTTAGCTAAACAAAAGGAATCTGGTGTGCTGATTACAATTGGCCCTACCAAAGATGTTACCAAAGTCTTTGGACTTTACGAAGCCGAAGACGAGGCGACTGTGCGCCAGTTAATTGAAAATGACCCCTACTGGCAAAATGGTATTTGGACTGAATACTCTGTAAAAGAGTGGATTCAAGCGTTTTAAAACTTATACCCAAATCAGACTGACACATAAAAAAAACATTTTATAGGAATCCCATTTGATTTGGAGAAAAATATCAGTATATGTAGTATATGTAGGGGAGCCAAATTGCAGTGTGGATTTTCCTCCTGCAATATTGCCGTTGTGTTAGGCGTAAGCCGTAACGCACCGAAACCTTTGGGGGAGTTAGTTGACGCTCTCCATAACATATTATTCTTTAAACAAATATTAAAAAATATAGCTGCAAGTAGATGAGCTTGCTATTTTGTGAATGCCATGATGAGATATAGTGTTTCCTGTTGGCTGTTGACGGTTAACACTTAACAACCTTAATTAATGACTGTGTAATTTTAAGGCGTAATAGCTTAGTCACAGTTAGCTAAAATCAAAACAACAACATCTACTACATCTGCAACGAAAAAATCAAATGATTTGGCCGTGAGTGTAGATGTTTTTACAAGGTGAACCCTATGAAAACAAATCTCAAACGCGCATTTCTACCCAGCTTTATGGCTGGAAGTATAGCCAGTGTCACTTTGCTATCAGTACAACCTGCTGCTGCTGATAACAAAGTTGTAGAAGATAGTTTAGTGGGTGCTGGTGCTGGTGTAGTCACCGGAGTTCTAACTGGATGTAATGTATTAAGAAACGCTGCTAAGGGTGCAGTAGCAGGTGCGGCAGTTAATGGTGCTAATGGTTTACGAAATAATCCCCGTCGCCGTAATATAGGCCAAGATACAGTAGTAGGTGCTGGTGCTAGTACATTAGCTGGAGCAGTAATTGGTGGTAGAGGGAGATGCAACAAACCACTAAATAATGCCGTCAATGGTGCAGCCGCAGGGACAGCAGTCCACATTTGGCAAAATAATAGACATAGACGTTAATCACCTTTTCTTGAATTTGCATATTAAAAGTGTCAACATCGATGGTTGGTGCGTAACGCTATCACTCTCATCACTACGTTGAAATACTTTAAGAGCGTTACACAATCGCATTGAAGAAGGCAGAAGGCAGGAGGCAGAGGGCTTTTATGTTTCGTACCCTGCGGGAAGCTGGCGCAACAGATGGGGATTCAAACCCCACCTGAACGAGAGCCACCAAATTGAAAATTTGGTGGGGGTCTTAAACCCTTGCTCCCTCCGGTCGCGCAGATGGTTCGGGCAATCAGCGAAGGGATAAATCCCTTCTGCCTTCTGCCCTCTGCCCTCTGCCTTTCTTTGATAAAGCGGGAGGAAAATCCACACCGCTTTTTGCCTCCCCCACCTAAAAAATATGCTAGTTGCGTAATTACGAATTACGTAGCTTGCTTCCCGAAGGGTATTACGAATTAGTAATTATATTAAAACCCCAATTTCTTTAAGAAAGAGGGGTTTTTCAACATGAAGTATTGTCAGAGCTTTTAGTTAACCCTTCAAAGCTTTTCTGAAGTTACTACGATAGGATTTATTAGCAATCAATAACACAGGCCATAGCAAAGATAAACTAATCCGGTTGGGTAAAGATTGACTAAAATTAGTTCTACTGAAACCATTCCAAAATTTCCAAACACCACCTACATAAACCACAATTAAACCAAAAATAATTAACTTACTCATTGCCGTTAACTCCGCTAATTAGTGACTAAACTCAAGACTAGACATACTAGATGTTGTCAATATTCTATCTCTAATACAGAAGGTAGTTGCAATGACATAGATGTTAGTGCAGAATGGGCATGGAGCATAGTTGATCTAAATTCCTAATGGTTTGAATTGATTCATTGCATAATTATTGCCTGTTCTTGTTCCTTGATAAATTTAGCAAATCGCTTTGCTAAAGAAATTGTAGGGTGCGTTAAAGCAACGCGTAACCCACCATGTGATTATGGTGCGTTACGGCAATTTATACTGTCGCTCATACTCAAATCCTCACACTGCCGTAACACACCCTACTTAACATTTACTATTGCCTGTTCTTGTTCCTTGATACATTTAGCAAATCGCTTTGCTAAAGGAGGAACAAAAACTAAAGGGTTGCTAAAGCCAGAAAAAATATGAATACCCTCGTTTTCTGGAATTGCGCCAATTACAGGCAGACTAGTACTACTAAATGCTACTAAGCAATGATGCCAAGTTCCTGGTAAGTTACCCAGTTTAGGCAAAATTTTGGTAATACTTTGTCTTAACCAGTTTTCGCTTGCAGTTGAATTGATATTGGCGTAAGGGCTTGTCAGTACGCGACTAATTTGGCCGAGGCGTAAACTCCCATCTGGAAACTGAATTGCACCAGCATCTAATATCGGTGGTGCTGGTTGATTATCTAGTTCATCCCACAATTGATCATCTTTTGTGGATGCAGCTTCTAATTTAAATCTTTGCAAATTAGCTGGCATCACTAAAGTTTTTAACTCGACATCAACAGGTGGTGTTTCTATTATTTCTGCATGGGTAAAGTACAGTTTGATGTCAATACCTGCTGCTTTTAATAGGTGACGGCTAAACCCACCAGCACAGACAACTACATTCTCACAGGAATAGGTTGTAGAAGTAGTTGTCACAGTACCTGATTTGACTTGTAATACTTCGGTGATGTGCATTTCACCACCATGACGTAAAAAAGCTTGAGTGTAAGCTTGTGCTGTTTTTTGGGGGTGGATGTGTCCGTGTTTGACAGTTAAAGCACCGGAAATTGCTTTTTGGTTGAGTAATGGTTCTAATTCACAAGCGGCTTCAACACTGATTAAATGGGGGGGAGTGAGACAATTGGCATAGGATGCAGCCGTTGCTTGGGGGTTGCTATCGGTATCAATAGTTAGTAGTAAGTCTAATTCTCGCAACTCAATATCAGCGTCTAACTCTTGAGCTAGATTTTGATAAATTGCGATCGCTTCTTGGCATAATTGACGAGTAAATGGGGTACTTCCTGACCAATAAGCCAACCCACCATAACTGTAACGAGTCGCATTTTGTGATATTTCATCTTTTTCTAATAGCAGTACACTCAAGCCTAGTTTGACTAATTCGTAGGCGAGTGTAGCACCCGTAATTCCACCGCCAACTACAATCCAGTCGTAGGTTTTCATTGAAGATATTGCTAGTAAACTTGTGAAAGCTATCTGATTACCAATTCTTACACGTTTGGTAACAAAGTTGAGAAACAAAAACCTATAATTGAAAAATGGCGATCGCACCCTGTTAAATCAGCAACAGTACTCAATCATAGAAGTTTTGATGAATCCATTCCCATGCAGCTTTTTCTGCGGCGTGGGTACTGTAATAGACTTTTCTTTCTCCAAACACAGCACCATCCAGAGTTAAAACTCGAAACTGCCAACAGTCTTCTGTATAGAAAACCAACAACGTCAAACCCTGGATACCAGCAAGCAGGTGAATTTTGACTTGGTTATCTGTCATTATTTAGCAGCCATAGATAATTTACTGATTAGATCATTAATTATGGCAAAGCCAGCCAATATTGGCGACTGTATTTTTAATTCGTAATTCGTAATTCGTAATTCGTAATTCGTAATTCCCTTACACCCTTACACCCCCACACCCCTATACCCCTATACCCATACACCCCTACACCCCTTTATCCCACTTTTTCTGCTGCAAATGTAGCTTTGATTGCAGAAAGCTGGTACTGTAAAGTGTCAAGTCTACCACTGTGTACAAAAAGTAGCTGTTGAGTCCATGACAATCACGATCGCACTCAATACTGATTCTGTTAACTATCTGGATTTATCCCCTGTTGATACGGTAATGAATCAACTGCTACAAGAGGGAGCATCTCCAGACAAAACACAAAGCGTCTACGCTAACTACGAACAGCAGTTACAGTTTGATATTAACTATCCCCTCGAACCTGGCGATCCTCGTGAATTGTCAGAAATTCCTGAATTGAGATTGTGGTTTGTGCGGTTGGATGCCAAATATCCCTGGTTGCCATTTTTATTAGATTGGAAAGCGGGAGAACTGGCTCGTTACACTGCTATGCTTGTACCCCATCAATTTAGTGCTAAGGAGGGTATTCAATATAATCCTGAAGCTTTAGAAATATTTTTGATGCACAAGGTTTTTGTTTTAACTGACTGGTTAAAACAGCAAGATATTCCCTCACCAGCCAGAATTAAATCTATGGCGCAAATGCTGGGTTACGAATTAGATGATGCCTTTTTTGAAATGTTTTGAGGTTTAAGCACCAAAAAAATTGCCCCCTGAGTTCAGGAGGCGTATCAGCTTGGAGGAACGCCGCATAGCTAAGTTGTGAGATTTAGCTAGCAACGTATTCTTTGACATTAGCTCGACGGCGACGGAGATGAGCTAAGGCTTGATGTTCTAACTGCCGCACACGCTCACGACTGAGGTTTAATCGTTCGCCGACTTTTGCTAGAGACATTTCGTTACCATCCTCTAAACCGAAGCGCAGTGCTAACACTTCTCGCTGTTGGGGTGTGAGTTCCGCTAACAAGGTGTTTAAGTCTTGGCGTAAGAACTCTTGGGTGGTGTAATACTCTGGAGATGGGCCTTCATCTTCGAGCATTTCTTGTAGTTCTGTATCTTGGTTATCACCTACGCGCACATCCAAAGAAACTGGTTGACGCGCCATGTTCAGATATTCACGAATCTGAGCAGGTTCTAGTTCTAGTTCTTTAGCAATTTCCGCCGGAGAAGGGGATCTTCCCAAAGTCTGAGCTAGTTCGCGCTGAACTTTTTTGATTTTGTTCAGTTTCTCGGTAATATGGATCGGTAGGCGAATTGTTCGCCCTTGTTGAGCGATCGCACGGGTAATTGCTTGGCGAATCCACCAGTAAGCGTAAGTGGAGAATTTATAACCCCGCATGGGGTCAAATTTCTCTACACCTCGCTCTAATCCTAAAGTTCCCTCTTGGATTAAATCCAGAAACTCCATGTTACGTTTCTGGTACTTTTTCGCTATCGCTACTACCAAGCGTAGGTTCGCTTCAATCATTTTTTGCTTGGCGCGTTTACCTTGAGCAACGGTTTGTTTCACCTCTGTTTCCGATTGGTGAACATATTCCGCCCATTCAGATAAACTAGGTTCGTGTTCTAACTTCTTCGCTAAGGCTTCTTTAGCGTCTAGAACTGTCATCATTTGCTGCACCTGCTTCCCGTAAACAATCTCTTGCTCACGGGTGAGCAGGGGAACTCTACCAATTTCTCGCAGATAGGTTCGCACCATATCAGCCGTGAATTTGGCGTTCAGGTCTTCGTTGTGGGTGTTAACAGTAGGCATTGGTGCGTTGTCCTCTACTCCCTAAACACAATCAATCTTGAGTAACTAAATCTGACTAGGGAAAGTAGTCAAATATCACAGAACATGGCGCGCTACCAAAAGTTTTCAATCAGGGTATGTTCATTTTTCAGAAGGCGCGTCTTTGAGATATGTTCCCCTAGATTCCCTACATTTTTGAATCTCTGACAAGCAATTTGGGTTGTTTTCAAGAATTCTTTCTCTAGTTGCTAGTGGCAACTGTTCAATCCGAAGTCAGTATGAGTTCTACTTATCTCATCATAAAACAAATCAGGCAAATAGTAAAGTAGCCTGAAGAGGGATATATATTATAATCCGAAATTGGCTGTTTGTTAAAAAAGATTTTATTTCCTTGAACAACTTAACTATATCTATACTGACGCGGAAACCCTCTATTCTGTTGCGTGGAAGTATGGAGATAACCGAACTGGCTAAGGCAAGATGATGGAGGGAAGTTACGAACAGTAAAATTTAGGAATTAGCTATGGGGGGTTGTAGTTAATAGGTTTTGTGTGGGGAGCAGGGGGCATATCAATTCAAAATACCCTACGGGAAGCAAGCTACAAAATTCAAAATTCAAAATTGAGGAATATTAGGGCAGGGGAGGCAGGGGAGGCAGGGGAGAAATATTTACCCCAATGCCCTGTTTGCCCAATGCCCTGTTTGCCCAATGCCCCATGCCCCATTCCCAATTGATTTTCAGAAACCTAAATCGGCTTTGGCTAGTTCAGCAGCTGCAAACACCTCTTCGTCTGGTTTTTCTTCCCAGGCGGTATCACCAATTTCGGCGTAGAAGGTGGCATCATAGGGACGGGTTCTTACTACCACGGGCATAGGGACGGCGTGACCTAATATTAAGGCCTGTTGCTTGGAGTCTAATTTTGCTAACACAGACCTTAGCCCCCCAGCACCAGAAACACCTGTAAATATGGCATCGATGTCTTTTTCATCGTTGAGCAAGGCGGTGATGCGAGTGCCAATTTGGGACATGACTTCATTATCTATCCCAGAGGGTCTTTGATCAACTACTAATAGGGTGACGAAATATTTCCGCAGTTCACGGGCAATTGTGCCGAAAATGGTACTTTGAACTATGGCTGGGTCAAGGAAACGGTGCGCCTCTTCTATGGTAATCATTAGTGGTGTGGGGCGATCGCTCGGATTTTTGCTTTGTAAGAATTTATCGGCTTTTTTGACGTAATGCTCATGAATGCGTCTGGTGATCATGTTAGTCACCAACATATAGGAGAGCATATTTGACTGCGAACCAAATTCTACTACGACATTTTTCCCGGCTTCTAAGGATTGTAAGATTTTATTAATATAGTTTTGCGGACAAACCGCCCGCATATATTTCAGACCATCTAAACGCAGTAATTTGCGCTGCAAGGCCATAATTGAGCCTTTGTGTCCCCGTTTCTCATCACAGAACATCTCAATGTCTTCATTAGTCATGTTCAGCAATTGGATAATCCAAGACTTGCCGAACTCACTATATAAGATGTTGGCGTTATCTAAAGCTGCGTCCGATAAGCCTAAATCTCTACTACATAATTTCACATCTTCGACTTCGATTTGTTCATAACTTAAATAGAGTTCTTGGGAGTCTCGCACCCCCCGACGCTTGCTAGATTCAGGATCAAGGGTGTAAACTTCGACTCTACCGGGAAATAGCTGCTTGAGTCCCTTGACGGTGTTCACGTTTTTACCCTCTGCTACAGCCTCCCAGCCATATTCAGAGTGCATATCAAAAATCAAGTTAACTGCGGCATTTTTGCGAATAACACCAGCTAAAAGTAAGCGAGTTAGAAAAGATTTACCCGTACCAGATTTACCGAATACCCCATTACTACGTTCGACAAACCGATTTAAATCGATACACACCGGCACATCCATATCTAAGGGTTTACCGATGGAAAAGTTGCGCCTTTGGGGATCATCTTCCCAACCAAATACCCGGCGAAAATCTTCTACACTCGCCTCATAAACTTGGCTAAAGTGACTGGGGATAGTTTTTACGGGGAGTAATTCCATCGTGGTACTAGTTTGGGGTTGGAAGGAAGCCAAATTAGTAGAGGATGGCACAAAGGGGTTAACAGATTTACCATCAGTAGTGGAAAAAGACTCATTAGATTCAGGGGTAAACATTAACATCGGTGAGAGGTTAATCGTGCCGTATGTTCCACTACCAGCCAACACTTCTCGTAAAAAAGTGTCCTCCCAATTAGGAGGATTAGCAATAATACGGGCATTAGCAGCACCTAATGCTACATCTGTCAGCATACAAAAAAAGCGCGATCGCATCCCCTGTACGACTAAAAATTTACCCACCCGCATATCTTCAACGGAGATATCGGGGTGTAATCGCACTTCTAAACCCCCAGTCAGAGAACCTTCAATTACTGAACCTAATGGTTGTGGTGAATTTTCATTAGTCATTAGTTAATGGGCATGGGGCATATCAATTCAAAATTCAAAATTCAAAATTAAGGAATTTTGGGGCATGGGGCATTGGGTGTTAGTGATTTTCTCCCTTGTCTACCTTGTCTACCTTGTCTCCCCTGTCTACCTTGTCTGTCTTTACAAATTATTCAATCTGAATAGAAGTCGGTGCAGAACCAGGGGTAGGAACACTAGTTAAGGGCTTGCGGAATTGGGTGTAGATGCGATCGCGCCAAGTAAAAAAGGGTGCATAATCAGGGTTATCAGCTATAGATGGTACACCTTTACCGCGCAGGTTGGCGGGTAAATCTAAATAAGCTCCTTCTGGGAATTTTAAAAGCATGGATAAACCTGCCACAGCTAAATCAGCTAAGGTGGGTTCATCTCCAGTTAAATAGGGACTGTCGGCTAACAATAGGATGACTGCTTCTAGGTCTTGCTTTAAATCTGCGATCGCACTTTTGATCGCATCTGGGGTATATCCTACACCAAAACCCAACACTGTCATCAAATCCGCAGGCACACCTTCCACTAAATCTTTAAGAACATTTGGTATGGAGGTTGGTAATAAAGATTTCCGAACATTTTGGTCTTTACTAATAACAGAAAATAATGCTTTTCTACCCTTGATACCTATTGACTCATCAGCCCATTCTTCCATTAATAAAGTTAAAGCGCGTTTTTTAGGGTCTTTTGGTATGAGAGGGCGATCGGGATATTCTAAGTCTAAATACTTAGCTATTTCTGTTGAGTCAGCAATATATCTACTACCATCTTTTAAGACAGGTACTTTTTGCTGTCCGGTCAATCTCAATAGTTCTACCTGACCAATTCCAGGTGTGACCTCAATTTTGCGGTATTCTAAACCTTTATAGTCTAGAATCAGTCGCACTTTTTCTGAATAGTGCGAGAGTTCCCATTGGTATAATTCCAACATATTATAAACCTTGTAACTAATCAGTTCATGAACTCTATAATTGTATATTCAGTTCAAGTAAATTTCCTGAGTTAATCATTAACTATTACCTAATTTCCTTGCCTATAAAATTGCTACCTTGACATTTTTGATCGGGTTTGGCATTTCACCGAAAACTGTTTTTATGTATCATTTAATATACCATTTTCTACATTTATACCGTAAAATAGCACAGATAAATTATATTTGCTATAATGCTCTATTTATCATTTTTATCTATCTAACGCGATGTGCAACTTATTAGTAAAACCCCTCTCCCAAATTTCTAGTCTGCAAGAAGAAGCGACTGCGTTGCAGGGGTTTCCCGTGTTGTAGCCAGTGGCGTGAGAGGCTTTGATTTTTGCTCTCTTTCCTTTATAGGCAACGGTTTAGGGGTTAGATTTGAGAGAAATTTGTACACGACGTTATTTATATACAAGTATTGTTGATGCTGCAACAATTCTAGTGTAAGTATAGGATTGGTATTGATTTT
>JBODRP010000036.1:0-28407 GCA_050633005.1 Trichormus sp.
ACTAACACTAAAAGTATTGCCAAGCCTTTGGCCTTCGCCTTTCGAGAAGCAAAATGTAATTTTATTGCTCGTAAGTTCATTACTTTGAACATAAACCTCATTATTAGGTTATTTTTCCAAAGTTTATGATCTAAGTAATAATATTTTTGTAGCAAGAATAGTGAAAGATAATAAGTTTGTTAACCCCTTTAAATTACATTTTTTTTGATGCAAATATTTTATAAGCACATCCCTAACTAGTAGCTTGTTGCGTAAATACATATACTCGGAAAGTTTTTATGGTAAGTGATAAAATTTAGTCATTTCAGTTAAATTTATCATACTTTCAGTAGATACAGCTAAATTTACTGACCTTGTTCATCAAATATTTACAATGTTTAGTAAATTAACGACTAAATTTTAAATACTACAGAAAGAATAATAAAATACCTTATAAAGTTGATGGAATAACTCAATTTATTAGCCGTCTTTATACATGCCAAGACAGATCGCAACTAAACGTGATTTAGGAGGAATTCTAGACTTCAGAAGATTTAGCCAATGCTGTGCAAGAAGGTTAACAGGATTTGCTCTCGAAAGCATTACTATAGCTTGATTGTTGCAACTCAAGTAAGAAATTCCCGTCTCAAATTTCTTACTTTGAGGTTTTTTATACCTTTTTTACTATCAGTTGGTGACTACAAGGACGGCCTCTTGTTGATCTACCACATCTTCGTAGAATCGCTTGAGTGCCGTGAAGTCGCCGACGATCCATCCCAATGCCTCGTCAGTATCGATCGTCTGCCGCCACTTATAAAGCTGTGCATCGTGCATAACTACCGGCTCGTACTTTGACTTGATTCTAATCGCCTCGTCCAGTGATTGATATTGCTCCTTTGTTCCTTCAAGTTTTGCCTCAAATACCAGCATATTTACGTCAAACTCACTCATATGAAATCCTTACCCTTAGCATCGCGTTTGTTTATTTCCCACTTGGTAGTAATGATAGTGGGGTTAATTAGTCTGGTAATTATTAGTAAAGTTTCTTCCCCTCGCCTTTTCATCTGGCATTTAGAAAGATTGGAAAGTAGGGGATTTAATATCTTTCATAGTCGCACAGAATTAGTGCAGGGCTTTGAAATTGCTTGGCAACGTAGCACTGTCTGGTCGGTATTGGTGGGTGGTAGTGCGGCGGGAGGATTGAGTTACTGGGTTTCTCAACGCATTATGCAGCGATTAACGCAGATGGAGCAAATTACCCAACAATTTGCCTCTGGTAATTTAGAAGCACGATTACCTTTATCTGACATTCCTGAACTGAATCGACTGGGTACTAGTTTTAATCGCATGGCGGATAGTTTGGAGGGTGTGGAAATACGACGACGAGAATTAATTGGTGATATGACTCATGAACTACGCACACCATTAACTGTGGTACGTGGTTACTTGGAAGAACTGGCGGATGGCGCAATGGAAGCATCCCCAGAAGTTTATCGGCGGTTGGTGAAAGAAACTAGGCGTTTAGAGCGTTTAGTCAATGATTTACAAGAACTTTCTAAAGCGGAGGCTGGTTATTTACCAATTAATATTCAACCTGTGGATTTATATCCTTTACTGGAGTCATTGGTAGAGAAATTTACGGATCAGTTAATGGAAGACGGCCCGGTGCTGCGTTCGGAATTACCTCCACAATTACCAATCGTGTTAGCAGATATCGATCGCACTGAACAAATTTTAATTAACCTATTAGGTAATGCCATCCGTTATACTGTCTCAGGATCAATTACTATCCGTGCTTGGACTGAATTGGGTCAACTTTGGATTGCTGTAATTGATACAGGTATTGGTATTGCTCCAGAGGATTTACCTCATGTATTTGAACGGTTTTGGCGAGCTGATCAATCACGCGATCGCCATTCTGGAGGTACAGGTATTGGTTTAACTATTACCAAACGTTTGGTTGAATTACAAGGCGGTCAAATCTACGTAGAAAGTCAACTAGCAACAGGTACTAGTTTCCGCTTTTGCTTACCTTTAGCATAGTTTGTAATTCGTAACGATGCTCCCGGCTAGGCTGTTGACTTTATTCATACAGTTTTGGTGTCATCAAACGGGTAATAAGTAATAAGTAATAAGTAATAAGTAATAAGTAATAAGTAATAAGTAAATACCCCTACACCCTTATACCCCTACACTTGATACCTCAATTTCACATACAAGAAATTGTCATAACCTAGTTGTATCTACGTCATACCAAACTGTTAGGTTAAAAACAACATACTTTCTTGAGGACTAGATGGTCATCTTACTTCTATGTCTACCTTAATTTTAGCTACATTCTTAGTCAGTTTAATTACTGTATCTGGTTACGCTGCGATCGCTGTTTTATTTCCTCATAATCATTCCCAAGACTAATTGACGCAACTGGCATATTTTTTATGTAGGGGAGGCAAAAAGCAGTGTGGATTTTCCTCCTGCTTTATGTATAATTACAGTTTCAGATATTTTCGGAATTAGCATAGTATTTATCTGACTCAAAAATAGTATATTCATCCCAGTATATTTGTCTACAAAGGTATATAAATATTACTTCTAAATCTCATATTCTTTTCTATTAAATACATTGTTTAATAACTCCATGCCGATTATTGTTGAAATATCAAAAAGCTTGAGGAGTAATCCCAATGCACCAAATACAATTATCCTTAGTGATTAGTTATCTATTGATGAGTTGTTACTTTTTCACTAACTGGTTACAGTTTACTTTGCGTCACCCTCATTCCACTCCTGAAGATAAATTCTTATCTTTTGTGATGTTCTTAATCACAACTATTTTCTGGCCTGTGATTGTTCCCGTGTCTTTGATAGAAGTTTTTCAGACACGGAAACTAGAACCAACTACGATAATTCCAGTCATTTTGGCAATGTTTGCTTTTAGTATTTCTTACTTAATCTCGGAATTATCTGCGTAATTTTGCCAATTGAGGGAGTAAAGTAAAGAAAGCCTTACCCCGATGACTAACTGATTTCTTTAATTCTGGTGTCATTTCAGCAAAAGTCAATTGCTTCTCTGGAACGTAAAAAATTGGATCGTAGCCAAAACCACCGTCACCACGGGGTGCATGAAGAATTTCCCCAGAACAAATACCTTCAACTTGGATAGCAATATTACCATCAGGAGAGGCGATCGCTACTACACACACAAACTGAGCTTTACGGTTAACTTCACTACGTAATTCCCTCAGTAACCGCTCAATCCGATCTGAGTCTGATTTTCCATAACGGGCAGAATATACCCCTGGTGCGCCGTTGAGAGCATCTACCTGTAAACCAGAATCATCTGCGATCGCCCAATGTCCTGTTGCTTGAGCAATTTGTGAAGCTTTGAGACAAGCATTCTCAGCAAAAGTATCACCTGTCTCCTCAATTTCTAATTCTTCTGGCTTCAGTTGTAATTCCCAGCCAATATCTTTGAGATAAGCTTGCATTTCCCGCAACTTACCGGGATTACTTGTAGCTACGATCAGTATAGTCATAATTTCTGAAAAATTCGTAATTTCTAATTCGTAGTTCATAATTACGAATTACGAATTACGAATTACGAATTATTTAATCTTACTCTGCCCAGTGTTTCGCCCAGGCCAAAGTTTTATGTACTTCTTCGATGGTAGAGGCTTCGCAGTAGAGTCTTAATACTGGTTCTGTACCACTGAATCTGATCATTAACCAGCTATTGTCAGCGAGGCGAAATTTGTAGCCGTCGATGGCTTTACAATCAATTACAGCTTTGCCTGCAATTTCTGTTAAGGGTTGAGTTTCTAGTTGTTGCAAAAGACGCGCCCTAACTTCCATGCTGGCTAAGGGTAAGTCAATGCGATCGTAGGCAGCACTAAAGCCTGTTTGCTCTTGTAGGTGACGATAATAATCACCTAAATCTTGCCCAGATTCAGCGATCGCCTCTAAAACATACAATGCTGATAATAGGGCATCTCGTTCCGGTATATGGCTACCATAACCAATACCTCCCGATTCTTCCCCACCTAACAAGACTGGTGCAGCTAACATCCGATCCGCAATATATTTGTAACCCACTGGTGTTTCAAATACAGACAGATTATGTAATTCTGCTACCTTGGGAATTAAATCTGAACCACTGACGGTTTTGACGATTTCCCCTGTAAAGTTGCGTCTTTGGGTTAAATGGTCGATTAATATCGGTATGAGTACTTGGGAACTCAAGAAATTGGCATTACCATCAACAGCAGCAATGCGATCGCAATCTCCATCAAAGACTAACCCCACTGTTAAACCTGATGGATGGCTATCTCGATGAGTTTTAATCACATTAAAAAGTTCGGAAAGATATTTCGGTAAGGGTTCAGGCGCGCCACCACCAAATAAAGGATCACGGCTGCTATTAATTTCTTGGACGCGTTCACCTAATAATCTACCCAAACCACTTGCGGCTGCACCGTGCATGACATCAGCAAATACAGTGAGTTTACCAGAGGCGATCGCTTCCCTGAGTTTGGTAATGTTAACTTTTTTTTCTAAGCCTTGGGTGTAACTCGGCCAAGGGTCAAAGTGATCTAACTTACCGGGGGTAGCTGTTGGTGCTACGCCTGTGGATAGCAGTGCTTCTATATCTTTTGTGACTTCTGGTGAAACTGAACCACCAAAATAACCTTTTACTTTTAATCCTAAATAAGCTCCTGGGTTATGACTAGCTGTAATCACTAATGCCCCTAAAGCATTGAGTTGTTTAGCTGCCCAACTAAAAGCCGGAGTTGGCGCATAACTTTCACTCAGTAGTACATCAAAACCGACTGCGGTGACAGAATTGGCGACAACACGGGCAAATTCTTCAGCCATAAATCGGCGATCGTAGCCGACAATTATTGTGCGGCTACCCACCGTTGAGAAATATGTATCATACAATACTTTGGCTGCAACTGGTGCGACTAAAGCCAGACGCTCAAAGGTGAACTCATCACCAATCACGCCCCTCCAGCCGTCTGTACCAAACTTGATTATGCTCTCTATAACTGGCATTCCGATATCCTCAGCATACACTTGAGGATTTTAGCATTTGTACAGTTGGGCAGGTAACAAAAGGGACTCATGCCCAATGCCCAATGCCCCATGCCTAGGCTGTTGACTCTGTACCTTTTCAGGGGTGAAAAATTCATGCACAATCCTTTCCTTCTTTAAGTAATGAGTAATAAGTAATGAGTAATGAGTAAATACCCATTACTTATTACTTATTACTTATTACTTATTGAATTTGGTTCACCGATGATGACACCAAAACTGTATGAATAAAGAATAGGTAAATCTCACCAAAGTCAACACCCTACCCCATGCCCTATGACGGCAGTCCGCTCAAGTCGGGAAACCCGCCCACGCGGCTGCCTCCCCCATACCCCATAACTGGAGTTTTTTATGATATTTTATTAAAAATCATCAAGAAACTGGCTTAAACGACTAATTAAGGGGTCAACCTCTTCAGGAGGGTTAACAGGGTAATTAGCGGTACTCGTATTGGTAGTTGTGGTAGCCGTAGAGTTAACTACTTCTACTGCTGGTGCAGGCGGAGGGGAAGAATAAATCACGGGTCGCTCTGTCACCGTGATAGCTAGATGCGCCAGTTGTTGCGTTAACTGCAATACCTGGCGTTCTAGTGCTTCTAGACGATTTGATTCTTTGGCAAAAAAACGTTCCTCAAGGTCAGCTACTTGACGTTGCAGGTCATCGATTTTTTGTTCAACCGCGCCTGTTGCTGCCGTGTTGAAACCAGATTTTACAGATTCCGGTACGCATAGAGTTTGCCACAAGGCTTCTTTACAGAGGTCACTGAAAGTTTTGTCTGGTTGTTTTTCTAGATAGTTTTCTACAACCGCTAACAAGCTTTCGTCAGCAACCTCTGGGTTGAACGTAACCGATTTAACTACTTTTTTTGACCATTGGAACATTCTGTTTAAGCCCTAGAAGAGCGACTGGCGGATAATTGCGCCTCTCCATAAATATACTGCCCCAAAGCGTTAGCTTGTCGAGAAGGAGCTGATAGGTGGGCGTTAATTTTGGCTTCTTTAAGTAGACGTTGTACATCTTCCCAGAAAAATTCCCCACCGCCACCGGTAATAATCACATCGGTGACACGTTCTGGCAGCCAAGCTAAAACTCGACTGCAAATTTCCCGTGAGAACTGCTCAATCAAGTTGGGGAGGAAATCATCTAAGTTGGTAGGCTTGCTTGCGCCTTTGGGACGGTAGAAGCGATCGCCTTTGGGTTTGTTGACGGCAGAAATCAAGGCTAGAGATTGACTATCTGCGCTCTCAATTTCGGCTGCTACCATTTCATAGAACTTGCTCATGCCAAAGTCTTCGCTCTTAGAAGCACCACGAGCAAACCGGAAGTTATCTACCATGAGTAAATCAATGGTTTGGTGTCCGATATCTACAATTGCCACCGATATTTTTGTAAAATCAGGGCTGCTGCCACCTTTTTTGGGTTGGGCTTCTGACCATAACAAACTGCCATAGCCTTCTGGCATTACCCAAACTTTGGTGATATTCAAAGATAAAGATTCACCACGGAAGTTCAACACATGAGGCCCGGTGACTTGGCTGATTAACTGGGCTTTTTCCCGTTCAAATTGTTCTAAGGAGAGGAAAGGCAAACCCAAAACTACAGAAATTTCATCTTTGAGTTTAAAGTAACCAGCACAGGACAAAACTTTTACTAAAGCATCTTCTACTTTGGACTGGCCAACTCCTAAGTTAGCCCCAAAATCAGCTGCTAATTGACCAACGGCGTAGCCTTTGCCTTGATACTCCAGCCATAAATCCATCAGAGGGTCGGTAGCGCGAGCTTCAAACACGCCACCGCGTACCTGTTCGATGGACATTTGCTTAACGTTGGCAGGTACGAACATGACATTGTTGGGTTCACGGCTCACACAGGTTTTTGTGGAGGTTCTGCCCAAATCGACACTGAGAATAGATTTGCCCAAACCGTTATTAGATTTAGGTACTGTGGTGGTATTGATGGGGGTAGATGCTGATACCCTGTTGAGAGGGATAGCAGCAGCATTCATTGGGGTAGCGGCGGAAGGTTGGTCAGTCATACAAGCTCCTAGTCCTTACTTAACTGTAAAAAGTTACCATGCCTATCGTACAAATATGCGGGATACCAGAAATTTTCAGCTTCGTCAAGTGTAACTACAAATACGCCAAATTTTAAAGTTTTAATAAAATTTAGGCGATCGCTTTCTTCACTATTATTGGGCATAGTGTAGGCGAATTTTCACCAGATGTAACCCCCAGTTGCCAACTAAAAGTAACTGTTTTTCAAATTTTCCTGTTTCTGGCCTTACGTTTGAGTATCCAGCCGACGAATGCTAAAACCAAAATCCCAAGTACAATTTTGGATACAGGGGCTAGGTACTTATCCACCAGTTCATACTGACTACCCAACATATATCCTGAGTATGTTAGCAAACCAACCCAAGCTGCGCTACCTAATGTTGTATAAAATAGAAATGGTAGCAAAGGCATATTGCTCATCCCTGCGGGTACAGAAATCAAAGTCCGAATACCAGGAACTAAACGACCAATCAACACTGCTTTATGACCCTGCGTATCAAACCACCGCTTGGCTTTGATGATATCCTTGCTAGAAACACTAATCCACTTGCCATACTTTCTAGCCAAGACTTTTAAACGCCTTTCCCCCAAAAATTTACCGGGATAATACCAAATAAGTGCGCCAACAACAGAACCGAACAGTCCGGCGAAGAACACACCCAAGATATTGAGTTGGGAATTGGGTAGATTGGCTGTATATCCTGCTAGTGGCATAATCAATTCTGAAGGAATTGGTGGAAAAAGATTCTCCAAAAACATCAATAGGGCAATTCCTCCATAGCCCAAAGATTCAATAATATTTTTGATCCAATCTGATGACATAGAGTAAATTTTTTCTTTGTGACTACAAATAACTAAATACTAAAAAGGTAAAAGCCAAATTTTTTACTTTCGACTTTTACCTTTTGACTTTTACCTGGTGATTTGTTTACACTGTGGGAGTTAATGATTGCACTCTTGATTCAGATTCCCAATCTAAGGGATTCCACACCCGTTCTTCCAAAGCCATCTGCTCAATTAAACTAGCTAATCTCAAAGCTTTCAGTGCTTGTTCACCACCCACGGAGGGCTGATTACCACCGTGTACGCAGTTGACAAAATGTTCTAATTCTGCACTTAAGGGTTGAATATTAGTAGTATAAACTTTTTCAATCACACCATCTTGCCGATACAAAACTTGCTTATGGTCGCTGAGAGAGTTAGCGGCTGTTTGACGATGAATTAAAATTTCATTCTTGAGAAAATCTGCTTCAGTAAATGAGTTTTTACAGTGAGCCACAATGCGGCGGATTTTGCGGTGTGTGACTTTGCTGGCTGTCAGAGTGGCAACAATGCCATTAGCAAATCCCAAGGTAGCAGTCACATAATCTAAATAACCAGAGTCTAAGGAGCGAGTGCCGCTAGCGGTCAATTTGGTGACTGGTGAACCTGCCAATTCCAATAACAAGTCAATGTCGTGAATCATCAAATCCAGCACGACTGAAACATCATTAGCTCTGTCCGAGTAAGGACTCATACGGTGAGCTTCTAGTGCTAGAAGCTCTTCTGTTTGTAGCACCTTGTGCAGTTCGCGGAAGGCGGGATTAAATCGCTCAATATGGCCTACTTGCAGGATACACTGAGATTCAGCCGCAGCATTCACTAAGGATTCTGCTTCCGAAATACTAGCAGCAATGGGCTTTTCAATTAAAACATGAACGCCTGCCAAAAGACAGTTGATGCCCACAGCATAATGCAAGCGAGTGGGAACAGCTATGCACACCGCTTCTACATGGGGGAGCAGGTCACAGTAATCTTCAAAAAAACGCACCTTATATTTACTAGCGGTTTCTAAGCCTCGTTCGACATTAATATCTGCTACGCCAACTAGTTCAACATCCTTCATTGAACTCAGTGTGCGGGCGTGATGTTGCCCCATGTTACCTACGCCGATTACACCTATACGAATCGGTCGTGGCTGGTTGCGCTGTGTGTATGAATTTGGTTCTGCCACTGACATGCTATTTTGCACTATTGTTCTCTCCTCAACCACCAAATTTAGAGACGCTATGGCCGTTGGCGTTTATACTTGACAGCCAGTTATGCTCCGTCTAAAACCATCCAGATGGTAACATAGAGGCCTTGTTTATGAAGAATTTCAAAGTTTGTGATCAGTTCCCGTGATTCGCTGTCTTTTGTATCGACTTGGCTGAAGTATTCGGTTTTTCCTGCTTTACACAAACTGAAATATGCCTTTTTATTACCTTTAAAACTTCAGTAGTTTTAAGTGTGAATTTTTAAAAGACAGTTAGATAATAGTTGTTCTGGATGAAAGATTAGCAATTCCATTGTGAGGAAAACTACACATTAATTAACAACAATATCATACTGGAATAGTGACATAAAAAAAGATTTATCTCAGATGTGTACTACGGTTATACCCTGATGATTTTTGGATAATTATTTGCATTCCTGACAGATTTGTCCCATGATTTTTACGGATGCTAATCAGGAAAACCAAGTTTTTAGGGGTAATTTTGATTGAGCGATTTAAATTCAAAAATGAAAGCTGTAATTTTGTTGTCTGGGGGATTAGATTCTTCCACAATTCTCTACCAAGCCAAGGCTGATGGTTGTGAGTGTTACTCCATGTCCTTTGATTACCAACAACGACATCGCCGAGAGTTACATTCAGCTTTGCTGGTGGCACAAACAGCTGGGGTTGTACAACATCAGCTAGTAAACTTTGATTTAAGGCAATGGGGTGGTTCAGCATTGACTGATGATGCGATCGCTCTCCCTGAAGCCCGTTCTCTAGATGAAATGTCACAAAGTATTCCTGTCACCTACGTACCTGCACGGAATACAATATTTTTAAGTTTTGCTCTAGCCTATGCAGAAGCGATCGCAGCTGAACGGGTTTACATTGGAGTCAACGCCTTAGATTATTCAGGATATCCTGACTGTCGTCCTGATTATATCCAAGCCATGCAAGAAGTTTTCCGACTGGGAACTAAACAAGGACGCATCGGACAACCAATCCAAATCGTTGCGCCGTTGCTGGAACTGAAAAAGACCGAAATTATTCAACTTGGCAACCAATTAGGAGTTCCTTGGGAGTTAACATGGTCTTGCTACGCTGGTGGTGATGTCGCTTGCGGTGTCTGTGATTCTTGTCGTTTGCGACTAGCCGCTTTCGCAGAATTAGGATTACAAGACCCATTACCCTATGCTTAAATTGGGCATTGGGCTAATCAATTCAAAATTCAAAATTCAAAATTCAAAATTAAAGAATTTTGGGCAATGGGCATTGGGGTAAATCTTTCTACCTTGTCTACCTTGTCTACCTTGTCTCCCCCTGCTCCCCTGCCCCCTGCCCTTATTCCTCCAATCGTCGCAATTGAATCTGATGCAGACGCGGCCCATCAACAGATACAACGGTAAATTCCAAGTTTTCATAACGGCAGATTTCACCAATGTTGGGCATTTTCTGCAACTGGTAGAGTAAAAAACCCGCTAAGGTTTGATATTCCTTGGTTAAAGGTAGATTAAGATGTAAAACTTCATTGAGGTCTTCTAAATTAACTTGGGCTTGTACCAAAAATGTTTGGGGGTCTATCATCTCAATGAGTAAATCATCACTCGTTTGGGATTCTCCGGCGTGACCAATAATTTCAGCAATTACATCTTGAATTGTCAAAAGTCCTACTGTTCCGCCAAATTCATCCACAACTATGACCATAGCGGGTTTTTCTTGCTGCATCATGGGCAGCAGTTCACTTAGGGGGGTAATTTCCGGTACGAAGCGAGTGGGACGCATCCAAGCTTGAACTTGGCTGTGTAAATGGAGTTGCCCTGTAGCTAAGGGTTTGGCTAAATCCCGAAAGTAAACAATTCCCCGAATGTCGTCTAAAGATTCACCAATGACGGGATAACGAGAATGACCCGTAGAGAGCATTTCTTGCAGTAAAGTCTCAAAAGTAGCATCTTTAGATAAACAGACAATACCAGTACGGGGAATCATCACATCTTGGGCTGTGACATCACCAAATTCAAAAACATTATTGAGTAGTTCTCTTTCTGTGGTTTCTAAGCCGGTAGACTCATATTCTGTAGAGATAATTAGCTGTAATTCTTCAGGGGTTACGGGTGGCCTCCAACTTTGACCTGTGTATTCTATTCCAAATAGTCGCAACAGGTAACTAGTGGATTGGTTGAGAATCCAGATAAAGGGGCTGAAAAACCGCACGATCGCTTTGAAGGAAGACCCTAAAAAACGTGCTAACTGTTCAGAATACAGCATAGCTACTGATTTAGGACATAACTCCCCTAAAACAATTTGTAGATAGGCGATGACAAAAAAGGTGAGAGGAATTGAGAGGGAATGAGCGATCGCATTATTTATATTGACAGGTACAGGCAAAGATTTCAGCCATGAACCAATCACCACTACAATTGAACTTTCACCAATCCACCCCAGAGCCAAACTAGAAAGGGTAATACCTAACTGTGTTGTTGATAATACTCTATCAATACTACGTTGCAGTGATTCGACCGCGATCGCTGGTACATCACCTGCTTGTACCAACTGATGAATACGCGATCGTCGCACTGTCACTATAGAAAACTCTGCTGTTACAAAAAAAGCATTGATTAAAATCAGCATTAGTACTGATAACAACCGCAGCCCCACATCTGTCAAACTCAAACTAGGAAATTCGTTCACCGCCACAGCTCATACAACACTATTCCTATTGGGCATTGGGCAATTCAATTCAAAATTCAAAATTCAAAATTCAAAATTCAAGAGTTTTTCTGCCCCTGCTCCCTGCCCCCTGCCCCCCTGCTTCCCCAAGTCCCTATCTATCTACCGGAATATTTGATACCTCTAGCTTCAGTTTTTGATCAGGATAATCTGTCAAAGAGAGGGATACTTTCTTAACATCATCTAATAAAGCTGTGGGGATGCTGACTGTACCAGAAAATGGCGAACCATTGGCTGGTAGTTCTGCTGGTAAACCCTCGGTGCTAGCACTGAGAGTTCTACCTTTATCGTCAGTAACATCTAAGAAACTATACAAAAAGCGCACAGAATCAGCCCCTTTGTTCTGCATTTTCACTCTTAGGAGTAAATCACCACCAGAATAACGAGCCGACTGCACAGCAAAAGTTACGCCTTCGCTTTCGGCAGTCACTGGAAATCCGGGTTGGAGTTTTTCTTCCACAACTGTCTCAGATTTCTGCTTTTGCTTCTGCTTGCTGCTGTTAATCTCCTCATCGTCTTCATCTAGCTGATTTGATTTAGCAGCCTTGGCTTTACCTTCAATTCGCGCCTTCACATTTTTGATAATTTCTTCTTCTTTTAAGAATGTCACTTCTCCCGATTGCGGGCTATTAGACTTAGTACTAGCAAATTTGCTAGTGGGGCGGCCATCTGGGGTGGTGACACCTTTGAGTGCAGAACTGCCAAAGCTAAACCCCAAAAAGGCACTGACTGAACCTGCGCTCAACATTAGGATTAACAAAACCAGAGTAAGAACTACCGTAGAATTTATCTTCATCGCTGACAAGCTATTGCAAAAGAATGCTGGTCTATATTAGCTGGAGTCTATTAAGAGTGTTAAAGCTCTATCTTCAAATCTTTAAGATAACTTAATTAATCATAGTCTGGAGTATCACATAAATAAATTATGTTGTATAAAAACCAGTAAGATCATTGACGATCGCACACAAACAGCAAATAATAAGATACAATTTAATTCTAACCAGGGTTGGCCGAGCGGTTGAGGCAGCGAACTCATAATTCGCCCAAGGCAGGTTCAACTCCTGCACCCTGGATTTAGTAGGGTGGGTCACTAGTTTTTCTCCTAGTTACACACCCTAAACTTCTTTGGATGAAAATCCTCAGCACTCCTATCGCTGTAATGAAGTATCAAAGCGAAATTCTGTCCCTACCTTTAATTTGTGAGCATTCAAGCGAGGAGACATCAGTAGGGATGAATTGTAAGGATTTGGTAAATCTGGTGTACGTAGATAAGGATCATTCATTGACTGCTGTGTCAACACATCTCTGTACAGAGTGTTGAGCAATTCCGCATCACGGGCAATTTCGTTTTCGGGGAAGGAATTACGAAAACCAGATCCAGAACCCAAAAATGAGTCTAATTGACGCTTGGCAGTGCTATTTTCATAAAAGTTGCGATCGTGGCGAAAATAAGCTCGCTCAAATACATCATTTGTGCTTTCATAGTTGGGTACTTCTGACTCAGCATTAGCGATCGCAGGCGCAATCATACTAGTAGCTAAAAGCACCAATAAGCCACTGAGAGACTTAATTTTGATACCCATCTTGCTTGCTCCTCAATTTTTGGGTAAATCTTAACTTATGCTTAAGTTCAGAACTCTCATGAGTTCAACCTTTGGTGTAGCATAACTTTTACTGTTTTGTAATGACGTATTCTACTGAAACCCTTACCCAGTCATATATTTGGGCAGCTACTGCCGATGTCAGCACTTTGCGTCAAAAACTGCTGGATTTATTTTGTGAACTTGCCTATCAAGAGGGTGATTTTGTTCTGTCTTCTGGACAACCCAGTTCTTATTACATCAATGGTAAGCAGGTAACACTCCATCCCCAAGGTGCTTTAGCAATTGGGCGCATTTTGTTATCTTTATTATCTTCAGATACTCAAGCTGTAGCTGGTTTAACCCTAGGGGCTGATCCGATTGTATCGGCGGTGAGTGTAGTTTCTGCCTATGAAAACCGACCAATCCCAGCTTTGATTATTCGCAAAGAAGCGAAAGGTCATGGCACTAAAGCTTATATTGAAGGGCCAAATTTACCTGAAGGTGCAAAGGTGGTGGTGCTGGAAGATGTTGTCACCACTGGACAATCAGCCATGAAAGCCGTTGAACGACTGAGGGCGGCTGGTTACATTGTTGATGAAGTAATTTCATTAGTAGATAGACTTCAAGGGGGAGCAGAATTTTATGAGTCTGTTGGGTTGAAATTTGAGGCGGTGTTTACTATTAAAGACCTTCAGGAGCGGTATCGGGAATTGGGTAATTAATTCAGGAATTTAGGGTGTACCAAAAACTTTGGTGTAGGGGTGTGGGGGTGTAGGGGTGTAGGGGTATAGGGGTGTAGGGGAGACAAGGGAGACAAGGGAGACAAGGGAGACAAGGGAGTAGGGGAGCAGAGGCAGAAAAACTCTTGAATTTTGTAGCTTGCTTCTCTAACGAGACGCTACCGCGTTCGCCATTCGCGTTAGCGTCTCTGTTCGCGCAGCGTCCCGGAGGGAAAGAGAAGGCGTTCTCGGAGAGTACCCGCAGGGTATTTTGAATTTTGAATTTTGAATTGATACGCCCCCTGCCCCTTGCCTACACACTGATAGGATATCTTTCAAGTTGTACCTTCCTCTTGCCAGCCGTGGATGAGTGCTACACTTTTGATCGCCAATTCCAGAATGATGGGTGGTGCAGTGGAGATAAAGATACTAGGATAAACGGCTGTCCCCCAAGTGGGATGAACTAATACACAACATTTATTTTTCAAGACTGGGTAGTGAAGCAAAGCTTTCACAACGGCTGTGTCATTGTGAGGTATTTCACCAGGACGAGAAAAGAGGGGATAGCCGGTACGGGGGTCGATGAGGTCAGCACAATAACCGCGATCGCGCAGGTTAAAGGCTAAGTCACAGCCAAATCGCATAAATTTGGCTCGCAAATGTTCTTTTTCTCTTTCCGTTTCTGGGGTGATGTTTACTAAAGGATATTGCGATCGCTGTAAAACAATCACGACCCAAAATAGAGGTTGTTGTTGCCAATCTGGGAATATCCGATCGCGGTTGGCACAGATATACTGACTGGGGGAATGAATCGAAATTTGAACAGCTTGTCCCGGTTTGCCAACCAAACTAATGGGACTGCTTGGTGTTGCAGCATAAACTGGATAATAGTTCACCACATTGATTCGGTTTCTGCAAATTTGTAATTGATTATTTAAAATTGATGATAACTCTTAATAATTACAAAAAATCACAAAGAGATCAGGAAAATTTATTTCCTGATCAAAATATGATCAATAAATTGTGAAGTCTTAATCTATTTTTTAATTTTTATTAACGTAAACCAATGGAGGGACGGGCAGGGCGCAGGGGGCAGAGAGCAATGCGGTCTTGGGCTTTGCCCAAGTGGAGCAATTGCGGAGGGGCAGGGGGCAGGGGGAAAATATAAATTGTATTGGATAATTGATTCTTTGGAAGTCGCTAACTATTAGATAAGAAGCAAGTCAATGATTAGGCTTTGACCAAGATGAGATAGAAAAATTTTGCACCGCCTTAATCGAGTTTTAAAGCATTAACTGGGACTTCATCCCAAGAATCAACTTTCCGTAAACGGGCTACCCAACCTGATGCCTTTTGTATATCAGTCAAATTACCCTCAAAGGATTCATGACAATCTTGAGCCTGAGATTCATCACAACAGGCAATACAAGCGTGAATCATTCCAGAGGGATCGATTTGCTCATTTACCCAGATAGTCATAGACTTTTCTCCGCAAGATAATTTATTTTTTTAATATACTAATTTAAGGGTAAAAAACTGAATAATTTCTCATCAAAACTTATCTTTTCGTTCATAACGACGACGGTAAAGTAATTCTAGTTGTCCCCCATATTCTTGAATCCGGCCAATTTCACGCTGATAGAGTCCTCGGAAGGTGTTAGCAAAAAAGAGGGTGAATATGGCCACAACTAGTCCTGATGCTGTAGAAACTAAGGCTTCACTAATACCTGCTGTGACATCTGCGGTTTTTGTTCCGCCTACATCACCGATATCTAAAGAAGCAAAGGATGTAATTAGTCCTAAAACCGTACCCAACAAACCTAAAAGCGGTGCTAAACCGATAATTGTGTCAAAAATATTTTGGAAGCGTTTCAGTATTGGGATTTCAGCTTGTGCTTCACTTTCTAAAGCTAATCGAAAATCCTCTGGGGTTGCGTCTTCTAACTCTAAAGCAGTTAAAAAAATCCGCGCTATGGGTAAATCTGTATTTTGCTGCAACTTATCTACAGCACTGACGACATTATCTAGACGGTAAAGCTTCAGAACTTCTTGGACTACACGGTTTTGTTTACCAATGATTTTTGCCCAAAACCTAATTCGTTCAATAATCAATGCTACTGCTAATACTGAAAATCCCAGCAGTGGCCACATAACCACGCCACCGGCTGTAAATAAGTTATTAATAATCGCCATCTACTACTACTCACTTGATCAATGTCAACTTAGGTTAGCAGATTACTGGAGAGAAGAAAAAAGACACGGGATCTTATAAATTGGGTAAGAACTTTACCACCCCTTCGGGAACGGGGGGTGTGGGGGAGATATCAGTTTGGTAGGGTGCATCAGTGTGAGAAAACCTAACTATACTAAGAAGTTATTTATACTGACGCACACTACATTTTGGATATTTTTTTACTGCATTTTGCTGCTAACGTCCACATTGTCAGCTTTGAGTTGACCATCTTCCATATATATAATTCGGTCAGCAATATCTAAGATGCGGTTATCATGGGTGACGAGCAAAATTGTACAATCTTGTTCTTTAGCGAGTTTTTGCATAAGTTCTACAACATCGCGTCCAGATTGTTTATCAAGTGCGGCTGTAGGTTCATCTGCTAAGACAATTTTAGGATGACTAACTAAAGCACGAGCGATCGCAACTCGTTGTTTTTGTCCCCCTGAAAGGTTTTCGGGGTAGGAATTGATTTGATCTGCCAAGCCAACGTGTTCTAACATAGCGATCGCTTTGGCGTTAATATCGTGATTTAAATACTGATCATGTAATTCTAAAGACATTCGCACATTTTCTTTAGCTGTTAAAAATGTCATCAAGTTATGCGCCTGGAAAATATAACCAATTTGGCAGCGTAATTTAGTTAACTGTCTTTTACTAGCACCCAATATTTCGTGTCCTAAAATTTTCATGCTCCCTTCTTGAGCCGAACGCAACCCACCCATGAGAGTTAACAGGGTAGTTTTACCTGAGCCGGAAGGCCCTGTCATAATGACAATTTCCCCTGGTTGAATCTCTAAATTGATATCAAATAATACTTGTTTACGTAGTCTACCTGAACCAAAGTAGTGATTGAGATTATGCACCGCAATCACAGGTTCAGTAGCAGAGAATGGGGAATCGGTAATTACTGGTGTAAATTCTGGCAGCATAGTTTTTTTTGGTATTTCACAGACGGGATTAATCGCGTCTTTACAAGAGTGAAAATTTAAAATATATCGGCGGGATCGGCAGAGCGTAATTTTCGCATGGCGATCGCACCGGAAACGCTACACATGATAATGGTAAGAATAAATACAGTGATTGCCCGATCTAATTTCATGGAAATGGGCAACATGGTAGCAGCGAAGGTAATTTGGTATAGTCCAAAGGAGAGAAGATAGGCGGGAAGATATCCTAATAAGGCTAATAATAATGCTTCTTGTAGTAGAGTGATCAGTAAATAGCGATCGCTGTAACCCATTGCTTTGAGGGTGGCGTATTCTGGTAAGTGGTCAGACACGTCAGAGTAAAGGATTTGATAGACAATTACTATCCCGACAATAAACCCTACTGCCACACCTAAGCCGAAAATAAAACCGATACCTGTACCATTTGCCCAATATTCCTTTTCTGTTTGGGCGAAGCCTTCGGTAGTTAGGACTCTGATATCATTGGGTAAACCTGCGGCTAGTTGCGATCGCACTTTTTCAGCATCTGCACCAGGTTTTAAGGTAATTAACCCTACCTCAATTTGATTTGCTTTCCGTGCGGGGAATAGTCTTAAAAATGTAGAATCACTGGCGATGACGTTACCATCAGCCGCAAAGGATGCACCGTTACTAAATAGGCCTTTGACATTGATGGCTATATTATTGAGTTCTGTTTTAAATTTACCTGTTTCCTGGAAGATATCACCAACCGCACCGTATTCTGGGCGACCTGCTTGATCAAATAACACCTGATTTAATTGTTTAAGGGCATCCTGATTTTTTTTGACTTCGGGAAAATTAAATGCAGAACTAGTGGGATCAATCCCCCAAACTAAGATAGCTCTATCCTGTCGAGTTTTGGGATTTCGCCATTGTCCAGTACCAATATATACTCCACTGACTGACTGCACAGCTTCATAACCTAGAGCTTGATACAGTCGTTCTCTGGAAAAACTTTTGACTGAAAATAATGTTTGAAATTGCGGATTAATTAATACTAAATCAGCTTGTAAATTGCGATGGGGTTTCACTGCTGCATCAAATAGCGCACTTTCAAATCCCAATTGAATGAAAATGAGCAAATCTGCAAAGGTAATACCCGCTACTGCTACTAGTAGCCGCATTTTTTCTTTCATTAATTGCCGCCAAGCTAATGGCGTTTTCAGAAATATTTTAGGCAACATAAGTTAATTCGTAATGGGCTAACGCCCCGCTCCGCTAACGTAATTCGTAATTCGTAATATCCTGTGGCTAGGCTTACCTCTAAGTAATTAGTGATTAAGGCTGGGTACAGTGTTACCTGTACAATTCAATTGCTGTTTGTACTTGTAGGTTGGTTAAACCTGCAACTTTTTTGCTGTCTTCAGGAGTCAGGCGAATTTTGACTTCTACAACTCGGTTGTCGAGGTTTTCTCCTGGTTCGTTGCTAAAGACGTTTTGGCGGTTGACTTGCAAGCCAATGTGAGCAACTTCGCCCCGTAGTTCTCCCCTAAAGGCTTGTCCGGTAATGGTTGCACTTTGCCCTAGTTTGATTTTGCGGATGTCGCTTTGATAAACTTCTGCTACTGCTAGCATTTGTGCAGTTTGGGCTAAGTCTGCAATACCCTGATCACTAATTTTTTCGCCGACTCGTGAATGAATATTGAGAATTTGACCGGCTATGGGTGCTGTAATATAAGCCGCTTCTAATTCTATTTGAGCGCGTTTAAGTGCCGCGATCGCATTTTCAACTTCTGCTTGGGCGGCTTGCACATCTACCCCACGAACTTCAGCAATACTTGTAAGTGTGGCTTTGGCTTCGCTCACCTGTTTTCTACTGGTGGTGTTAATTCGGTTGAGTGCTGTTCTGGCTTCGGCTAGTTGTTTGCTGGCGGTGGTGTTAATCCGGTTCAGCACTGCTTTGGCTTCGTTTAGTTGCTGCTTGGCGGTTTCTCGACTTAAGCGTTTACTATCAAAGGTGGAGTGAGAAATTGCCCCTTGAGAATGTAGCTGTTGATAGCGGCGATATTCTGCCTCGGCGTTATTTAGTTCTGCTTCTAGTTTTTTAATTGTGGCAGCTTGAGCGATTCTGTCTCCTTGCCATTGTGCTTCAATTTGGGCAATGGTTTCTATTTGTGCTTTGATGTCTCCTTGAGATTGGGCTTGTAAGCGTTCTACACTGGTTTGCTGTGCCAAAATATCGCCGCTTTTAGCTCCAGCTTTGACTTGATTGAGTTTGGCTTGTGCTACTCTTACTTGTTTCTCTGCTTGGAGAACAGCCGTTTTTAACCGGGCATGGGAGTCTAAAATGGCGATTACTTGCCCCAATCGCACTGTATCACCTTCTTGTACACGAATTTCGGCAATGCGATCGCCATCTAAAGCTAAGGGTGCAGATAGTTTAATCACCTTTGTTTCTGGTTCTAGTCTACCTAGGGCTGTAACTTGCGGCGCGATCGCTTCTGTTTGTACGCTAGTATCCGATGCTGTAGTTTTGACAATTTGTCCAAATTGAAAAACTGCATAAAAAATAATGCTACTAGTTATAGTTGTAGCTGCAACTACTAGTGCAATTAAACCTTGATTTCCTGATTTAAATAACAATTTATCACTCATAATTACCTTCATATTTAACTAATTAAAAATTTTCAAATTAAAATAATATGAGTTTTATTTTAATTTCTCAAAATAGAAAAATCTAAAAACACTGTGAAATTATGGGCGAATAGATTATAACTTTCGACTTTATTTATTTTCTGATTCCTGTTGTAAATAATGCTTGATCATTTTCCCCAGCAATGTGCATTGCTGGATGAAATCAACTGTTTCATTACACCAGAGTTTTTCTACAATTAAGCCGTTGATAAAGCTTAATACAAAAGCAGCTAAGGCTATATCTTTGATACCTAATAAGTCACAGACTACCTGTTGATAGTGCCTGTTAGCACGTTGAAATACATTATTATTTTGCAAATCATCAATATTTTGATGTTGGCAATAATTTACCCAAATATATGTCCACTTAATACAGTAATCTTGGTTATTAACTAAATATGTACCCAAGGCATTCATCGTTTCTTCCAAAGTATTTGAATTGCCGATTTGTGCTAAAACTGCTCTGACATCTTGTTGACTAATTTCCTCTATTAATTGCTCAAATAAAGCCTGTTTACTGGGAAAGTAGTGATACAGCGTACCTGTAGACACATTTAAGCTTTGAGCAATTTCCCTCATGGTGATCAAACCATAGCTTTTGGCAGCAAATAAATCAAAACACTTGCTCAGGAGTTCTTTACGGTATTGCTCATGATCAACAACTTTGGGCATAAGGTCTTTTTTATATCGAACGTTCGTTATTTTTAGTAAAAGTTAATTCTTTCTGTATGTCAATAAGTTATAAGTAAAGTAAATATACTTGAAGGTTAAAGCTCTATCGTGGTTATGTTTTCCCTGTGAACTTAAATTTTTGTAATATGAATAGTTAACTGTTCTTAATCTAATTCGTGCTATCTAGCTTGTCAATATTGATACTTATACTGATTCTCAACAAGACAATTGCATAAAATCCAAAAATTAAGCAGATAAATACTTACAAACCCAGAAAGATGAGGTGAGTATAGTTATTAACTAAATAACTGTAACTTTCATCACTTTAATAACTTTTTTATATGTGCAGAGTGAACAGCAGATTTTATGACAATTTTGATACAAATTTGTAAAGAATAGTTACAGCGTCCGTAACACAAGGAAATGTTTCTTATGGTAGATACACTTGACAATAAACCACCCCATCAAGTTGTGATTGTGGGAGGTGGTTTTGGTGGACTTTATGCGGCAAAAGCCCTAGCGAAAGCTAAGGTAGAAGTTACTCTGATTGATAAACGTAACTTTCACCTATTTCAGCCACTACTCTACCAAGTGGCCACCGGGACGCTATCACCAGCTGATATTTCTTCACCTTTGCGTGCAGTTTTGAAGAAGAGTAAGAATACAAAAGTGTTGCTAGGGGAAGTCAATGATATTGACCCAGAAGCACAACAAGTAATGATGGGTGATGAGACAATACCTTATGACACCTTAATTGTGGCTACAGGTGCGAAGCATTCCTATTTTGGTAAAGATAACTGGGAAGAATTTGCGCCAGGTTTGAAGACTGTAGAAGATGCAATTGAAATGCGGCGGCGAATTTTTACAGCCTTTGAAGCGGCAGAAAGGGAAAAAGATCCAGCAAAACGCCAGGCTTGGTTGACTTTTGTGGTTGTAGGTGGTGGCCCGACTGGGGTAGAATTAGCAGGAGCGATCGCTGAGTTAGCCTACGAAACCCTCAAAGAAGATTTCCGCAAAATCGACACTACAGAAGCGCAAGTTATTCTCTTAGAAGGTTTAGATAGAGTTCTCCCACCCTTTGCACCAGAATTATCCCAAGAAGCGGAAGCATCTTTACAACAGTTGGGTGTGGTTGTGCAAACAAAAACTATGGTGACAAATATTGAAAATGATATTGTTACCGTTAAACAAGGTGATGAAGTCAAACAAATTGCTTCTAAGACAGTATTATGGGCTGCGGGTGTAAAAGCTTCCCCAATGGGTAAAGTTTTAGCTGAACGAACTGGGGTAGAATGCGATCGCGCCGGACGAGTTATGGTAGAACCAGACTTAAGTATTCAGGGACATCATAATATTTTCGTTGTGGGAGACTTAGCCAACTTCTCCCACCAAAACGGTAAACCCCTGCCAGGGGTTGCACCCGTCGCTAAACAAGAAGGTGAATATGTTGCTGCCTTAGTGCAGAAACGTCTACAAGGTCAAACTCTGCCTGCATTTAAGTATACTGATCATGGTAGTCTGGCCATGATTGGACAAAATGCAGCCGTTGTAGACTTAGGGTTTATGAAGTTGAAAGGCTTCTTCGCCTGGTTGTTCTGGCTAGTAGTTCACATCTACTTCTTAATTGAGTTTGACAATAAGTTAGTAGTCACAATTCAGTGGGTATGGAATTATCTCACTCGTAATCGTGGAGCTAGATTAATTACAGGTCAAGAAGTTTCTCTAGCAGTTAAAACTGTGAACAATAGTAGTAATTACCAGCCAACAGAAAATAGGCAGCCAGTTAATGTTTGAATGGTTAACGGTTCACACTAATAATACTAAATTGGGATAGGTAGTATTATTTTGATCTGCTGTAATAGCCTATAAATCTAGGCTGGCAATCCAAAATCCGTCTTGAAAAGTTGAGCCACTGCGTTGGACGGGTTTCCCGGCTTATAGCAAGTGGCGTTCCTACGGCGGGAAACCCGCCTACAGAACTTTCCGCAAAATCCAAAATCCAAAATTGGTATAACTGATTGAAATTTGTGGAATAGGTATCTTGATTCATCAAGTCAAAATACCTATTCCATAATTATTTTTACCTGATCTCTGAAAATTTCTTATTAAAACTCAAGTGAGCATTCACTCACATTTTTATAAAGTAATTATTTATTTTTAATCTTTATTGAAGAAGGCAGAAGGCAGGAGGCAGAGGGCAGAAGGTTTCGTACCCTGCGGGAAGCTGGCGCAACAGATGGGGATTCAAACCCCACCTGAACGAGAGCCACCAAATTGAAAATTTGGTGGGGGTCTTAAACCCTTGCTCCCTCCGGTCGCGCAGATGGTTCGGGCAATCAGCGAAGGGATAAATCCCTTCTGCCTTCTGCCCTCTGCCCTCTGCCTTTCTTTGATAAATTATCCAAAATTAATGGTTGGGTAGAGTGCGTCAGAAATTATTCATACTGACGCACTCTACAGTTTGGATACTTATATCTTGCACCATTCTCAACAAGTAAAAAGCCCTAAAAAACCGGGTTTCTGAACGAAAGATTAAGGTTTTAAGCTGAGGGATTTGCAAGAAACCCGGTTTTTAACCGAGGTGCAAGATGTGAGTTAATGCTTGAATCGCTTTAGTGTTAGATTGAATCAGTTTTTCTAAGTTTTCGGAATCACTGATATCAGTATTTGGTGACTAATATAAATTATGCCAAATGGGTTGGTAATACCGTTTCTTGATGTAGCTTGCCTGGCGTAGCCATAGATGCACTTTATTCTGTACTGTAGAGACGTTGCATGCAACGTCTCTACATCATTTATTTGGCGCAACTTCATAGAGAATTGGTATTAGTATTTTTACATGACTTAACATAGTTCGGTTTTTTCAACTTATTCTACTTAGTTAAGTTTTATTGAATTTTCAAAAAAAGCAAACTTACGTCTAATCTGAATTAAAATCTTGCGAATACCTAGATATTTGTAGGGGCGGGTTCACCGAGATCAAAAGTTAATCATGAATGATGTTTGTTAACCCGCCCCTACCAAGTTTGAGAAACCCCACCCATAGGCTATTGATTGGATAGGCGGTTTTCCTAATTCACATCAGGGGCTAATTCGTAATACCCCTACGAGGAAGCAAGCTACGTAATTCGTAGTAAGTCAACATTGATGGTTGGTGCGTGACGCTATCAGTCTCATTACTGCGTTCAAATACTTTCGCAGCGTCACACAACGGCAATAAAGCGAGAACTCAGAGCGGCGGCTTCCGCCGTAGACGCTTTAGCGGCTTGCCGCAGGCATCTGAAGTTCGGTGGGGAGGAAAATCCACACCGCTTTTTGCCTCCCCTACATAAAAAATATGCCAGTTGTGTAAGTCCTAACTCATTACTCATTACTTATTACTCATTACTCATTACTCATTACTCATTACTCATTACTCATTACTCATTACTCATTACTTATTACCCATTACTCATTACTCATTACCCATTACTTATTACTCATTACTCATTACTCATTACTCATTACTCATTACTTATTACTCATTACTTATTACTCATTACTCATTACTCATTACTTATTACTCATTTAATGGTGTAACGCTAGAGTGCTTGCAGTTTGAGTAATATGCTTTAAGGACTAAAGTCCTTACTACTAACCGCATAAATTGGTTGTTGTTTAAATAGCAGAATTACTCAAAGGATTATTCCTAGAATGCTAGGAAAGTGAAAAATATTATTGTCAAGATTTGAGCATAAATATGTTAATCAATTGGCTTTATTTACTGGCAGCAATTTTGTTTGAGGTTTTAGGCACAACCTGCATGAAATTGTCAGAAGGCTTTAAGAATTTAATTCCTTCTATCTTGATATTTGTGTTTTATGGTTGTGGTTTTACTTTCTCTACTCTTTCCCTAGAAAAACTAGATGTTGGTGTAGCTTATTCGATTTGGTCAGGGTTGGGAACTATGTTAATTGCTACTATTGGCATTATCTGGTTTAGAGAATCTATGTCATTAGTGAAGTTTCTATCTATTGCTTTAATTATTATGGGTGTGATTGGTATAAATGGGAGTAAATAAATGAGTAATGAGTAATGAGTAATGAGTAATGAGTAATGAGTAATGAGTAATGAGTAATAAGTAATAAGTAATAAGTAATAAGTAATGAGTAATAAGTAATATAGGAATCCGATTTGATTTCTGAAAAAATTTAAGTATATGTAGGGTGTGTTAGGCGTAAGCCGTAACGCACCAAAGGCCTTGTTACTACGTGCGTTACGCTGTCACTAACACACGCTACGCTACCTAGGTATCTGTTCAAAAATCAAGTAGGAATCCTATAAGTCAATACCCATTACTTATACCATTTCTCTAAATCCCGGCTACAGATAATTCTTCCCCTGCCCCCTGCCCCCTGCTGTCTATGTGTAGCTTTATTTTGGAGAATTGGTATTACATTACCCATCTCACGTAGTTAAATGAAACATCTTCTCTACCCTTGGGATGTAAAGGCTTTCGCAGTAGGATAATAGTTGCGAAACTATATCTCCAAGGATGGATGTAAGTAGAAAATGGCTGTACGTCAAACCCTATCAACACCTGATATTCAGCTATCTTACCTGGAGTGGAATCAAGGTCAAGAACCTTTGCTGTTATTACATGGTTTAGCTGACCATGCTTTAGTGTGGTCGAGTTTAGCCGATAATTTAGCGTTAGATTATCATATAGTTGCGCCAGATATGCGCGGTCATGGTGAAAGCACTAAACCAGAAACAGACTATACTTTTACAAGTGCGATCGCAGACCTTGAAGCACTCATGGATAATTTAGGGTGGTCATCTGCTCATGTTGTTAGTCATTCGTGGACAGGTAAATTAGCTGTTATCTGGGCTAGAGTCAACCCCCAACGTCTGCGAAGTATGGTGCTAATTGATCCCATTTTCATTTGGAAAATGCCCAGCATCTTCCGGCTAACCTTCCCCCTATTGTACCGTTATCTATCCTTTCTCAAAGGTATGGGGCCATTTAGCAGTTATGAAGTAGCCGAAGCTCAGGCAAAGCAATTAAATCAATATCAGGGTTGGAGTACATTACAACAAAAAGTCTTCCAAACTGGAATAGAACAAAAACCTGATGGTAGTTGGGGTAGTAAATTCACAGTTAACGCCCGTGATGGTATTTTTGAGGACGTGATGCAAGTACCTGGTTTTACCATCCCGGTAGACACTCCTACCCTATTCATCCAGCCAGAACAAGGACTCAATCGTTTTGACTGGCAAATCAAGCCCTATAAAACCTATCTCAAAAATCTCCGCCTGTGTCAAGTTCCTGGCAATCATTGGCCATTCTTAACTGCACCGGACGCATTTAACCAGACAGTTGCAACTTTTTTAGCAGAATTTAAATAAAACAAATCTTACTATTATATAAACATTCACAAAATAGTAAAACCAATTTGTATTCTTCTAATCTCAAAAAAGAATAGTAACACTATTATTCTTTCACAGATAAAAATTGCTTTGGCTTAACGTAGAGTTCGCAGTAGCATCTAGTACTAATACCAACTCTCTAAAATCCCCCAACACATTCAAAACCATATTTTATCTCACTTTCTTAATTACGTAAATTGCTTCCTCGTTCGGGATAGTATCCCGCAAAGAACAGGAATTACGAATTACGAATTACGAATTTATCTATTTATAAATTTTTAAATTTTGAATTTATATCATGAGTCTTTGTATTAATCCAGTTTGCCCTAAACCCAACCATCCCAACAACGAAAAAAACCGCTTTTGTCAAAGCTGTGGCTCTCAATTAGAACTAGTGGGACGCTATCGGGTGACGCGTTTATTAAGTGACACAACTGGATTTAGCAAAGTCTATGAAGCTTATGAACAAAACACACCTAAAATCCTTAAAGTATTACCAGCAAATATTTTTGATGTCAAAGCCATAGAACTTTTTCATCAAGAAGCCGTTATCTTAGGAAAAATCAATCATCCTGGTCTTCCGAGAATAGATGCTTATTTTCAACATTACACTAGAAATAACTTACCTTTGTACTGCGTTGTCTTAGAAAAAATTGACGGTATAAACTTAGAACAGAGTTTAGAAAAACAACCTCAACCCACTCCCCAAGCACAAGCAATTAATTGGTTAAAACAAATAGCAGAAGTTTTACAAATAGTACATAATCAACAGTATCTACATTTAAATATTAAGCCATCAAATATTATCATCAGACCCGATGGACAATTAGTTTTGATTGATTTTGGCACAGCTAGAGAACTAGCGAAAAATTACCAAAATCGTAGTACTACTCCTACTATGTCATCTGGTTATAGCGCACCAGAGCAAATGCAAGGAAAACTAACATTACAATCAGATTTTTTTGCATTGGGGCGTACTTTCGCTTTTTTGCTCACGGGAAAACATCCCCTAGATATGTATGATGCACGTCATAATTTACTACATTGGCGGAGTTATGCTCATCAAGTTTCACATTCCTTATTAAATTTAATTGATTGGCTAATGACACCAGAATTAACTCACCGTCCAGCCAATGCTCAAGCAATTTTGCAACGCATCCAAGAAATTGAACTACCTAATAATTTAGTTAATCATGAAAATATTATTGCCCCAAACCAGCCCCAAATTATAGAATTTACTCAGCCAAAGCTTGATTCTCCTCCCTCTTTATCCATCAAGCCACTAAAAACAATACCTTTAATCTCATCATTTGTAGCACTTCTCGTTTCATTCGGTTTAGTAAGCTTAGTTGCCGTAGCAATAAGTTATCCACAATTTACCACCCTGTTACCAATTGCAACTCAATCTCCACAAAGAAAAGGCAACATTGATTATTTTACCTATCAAGAAGGGCGAGATAGCCAAGGTAGAGTAGCTGAATTTAACATAGCAATTTTATCAGTAGACTATAAATGGCTAACCAACAGTAATTTTCAAGTGACTAATAACAATCAAGTCATTAGTCTTGATGTTTTAAAGTTAATCTTAGAGCAACAAGGCATTCAAAGAATCATGGAAGAGCCGAATGAAATTATTTCTGTCGGTAAAGATTCCTGTAATGGTGAATTAGCAGATGCACAACGCCGAGCATTTGAACGTTCGCAAAAACTGCAAAATTTAGTTATAAACTTATTTAAAAATACTCGTAGCGTCAAAAGTTATAGATTATTAAACTTAGGTCAATTTCAACGGGTTAACTGTCAGAAAAAAAACTTCCTCACAAGATACCAAAACAGCATCATGATTATTGGAGTCAAAAATAAATCAAAAGGTGTAATTATAGATGAGGCTCTAAGAGATAGATTAGAAAATAAACCCTTTGCTGATTTTAAACTCCAAGATTATTCTTTAGGCTCATTACAAAAATTTCAAACTATTTCTAATAAGTGAGAATATGACTTATGGTAGTAGGGTGTGTGACGCTGCGAAATTATTTGAACGTAATCATAAGACTGATAGCGTCACGCGCCAACCATTGATTGTGACAATTGCGTAAGTCCTGTATATTTACAAAGTTAATAAAAAATATCCAAACTGTAGGGTGCGTCAGTGAGATATAACCTAACTATACTCAGAAATTATTCATACTAACGCACCCTACCCAACCATTAATTTCAGCCAATTTATTAAGTAATGGGTATTACTCATCACTCATCACTCATCACTCATTACTCATTACTCATTACTTATTACTTATTACTCATTACTCATTACTCAT
>JBODRP010000037.1:0-28245 GCA_050633005.1 Trichormus sp.
TAATGAGTAATGAGTAATGAGTAATGAGTAATGAGTAATGAGTAATGAGTAATAAAGCGTTTCCTACTCTACTGAGGTACTGAGTACACTACTAACAAAACTTGGTAATCTCCGCGCCCCTCTGCGTTTTCCTCCGCGCCCCTCTGCGTTTAAAAAGATTAGTTCTCTTTTTTCACTCCTCAAAAAGTACACAATTAAAACCCTAGACAGGGGGTTGGCAATTTACGCAGAGATTTGCTTATGTTTGTTTTAACTTAGATCAATTACATGACTGTGCGGCGTGTAGCTTCAGTATCAATTGGTTTAATTAGGTATAACCGTAACATATTCCAAAAGATAGCGATCGCTGGCGGGATTCTTTGCAAAAATTTCACAAAGCCAGGCATATCATTATTTTTGATTGCTGCTAGCTTCAAATTATTTTCGGAACACTGTTCTAAACGCCAGAAAAATTCCGGGTGATTAGTATTCAAAATCACAGGGAACGCTCTAGCTGAGGTGTTATTTGTCTCTTGAATGACTCGTTGATTGTATTTGCGGGGATGGATACCAATTACTTCGTAAAAGCTAGCCCGTTCAAATACTGTCATCGTGTGGGTAGCAAAGACAGTTAACAAGAAAAAGCGTATCCATAACTTAGCTTGCCAAGTTTTCCATAATTTGGGCTGGGATCTTAATACCGCTTTAAAGAAATCCCCGTGGCGATTTTCATCTTGACACCAACTCTCAAATTTACGGAATAAGGGATAAAATTGATATTCTGGATGCTCCTGCATATGCTTATGCACCAAAATATAACGCCAATAGCCTATTTTCTCCGATAGATAGACGGTGTAAATCACCCACTCTGGCGGGAAAAAGGTATATGTGCGGTTTTTAGTTAAATAGTTTAAGTCTAAAGACAGATTCAAATCTGCCATCGATTTATTCAAAAATCCCGCATGGCGTGCCTCATCCCGTGCCATATAATGAAAAGCCTCAGCTAACAAGGGATTACGGTCTTTGATGCGCCGTGATAGCTCTTTAAACAACAAAAACCCCGAAAACTCGGAAGTACAAGAGCGTTCCAAAAAGTCAATAAAGGTGCGGCGTTTTTCCCCGGTAATATGATCCCAATTCTGCTTAAACTCTGCATCCCGAACAAAGTGATGGCGGTTGTAGTCAGCGCGTAATTCTTCCACAATAGCGCGAATTTCAGCCTCATTGGCAGAAATATCCAGATTCGCCACCGCTTCAAAATCTGTAGTATAAAACCGGGGTGTTAATAAAGTTTCTTGAACAGGTGCTTTTATTCCTGGCTTCAGAGTTTGCGGCTCTGGAGTTGCAAGAGTATTAACCATGAGACTCCTTTATATAAACGGTTTTATAGTTATATAAACATAAATTCATATTTCTATACATCAGTTAAATTATTGAAGTGATTAGGTATTGATTATTGGGCATGGGGCATTGGGCATTGGGCATTGTATTTTTCTCCCCCTGCTCCCCCACACCCCCAACAATATATGTAGTGAAATTAAGCGAAATATAAAAAAATATTAATCTCCGTATAGTTATACAGCTATTAATAGTTAAATGATTTTGGGAGATATAAAAATAGTCTGGATTTGCGTCAGCAGTGTTAGTTGCTAGATAGAGCGATGCGAATCCTCTCTAAACCTACAATAACAATCTTCTCTCTAGTATTGACTGTGAATTTTCAGCCATCTTGAGTATTTGAATGTGGCTGTCGGAAAACTTAAGCATAAAGGAAGCAAAAATGAGTAGCAATTTAGCCATCAAACTGCGTTCCGGTACTCAAAAAGCTCACACAGCAGCAGAAAATGTGGGATTCATGAAATGTTTTTTGAAGGGGGTTGTAGATAGAGAAAGTTTTGCTAAATTTTTAAGCAATTTGTATTTTGTCTACAGTGAACTGGAATCTGCTATTACCAGCCATGTTAATAACCCTGTAATTGCTACCCTGTACTTCCCTGAATTAAATCGCCAAGCCTCTTTAGAAAAAGACATGGTGTTTTATTATGGCAGTAACTGGCGAAATTTAATTACACCTTCCAGCAGCACACAGGCATACATCAAACGCATTCATGAACTTTCTGCCCATGAGCCTGTGTTGTTAATTGGTCATACTTACACTCGCTACATGGGCGACCTTTCTGGGGGTCAAATGTTGCAAAAAATTGCCCAGTCTACACTGAAATTATCTGGCTACGAAGGCACATCTTTCTATAATTTTGAGCAAATTCCCGACAAGGCAGCATTTAAAAACAAGTATCGTCAGGCGATGGACTCATTATCCATTGATGATGCCACAGGCGATCGCATTGTTGCTGAAGCTAATATTGCATTCCAATTCAATATGCAAATGGCTAGAGACTTAGAAGGCAGCTTAATCAAAGCCATTGGTCAAGTAGTATTTAACAACTTGACTCATACCACTAACCCCGGTAGCACTGAAGCAGCTGCGATGTGAGGGGAGGCAGGGGGTAGGGAGCAGGGGGAGAAAAATACAATGCCCAATGCCCAATGCCCAATGCCCCATGCCCAATGCCCCATGCCCAATGCCCATGCCCAATGCGCCATGCCCCATGCCCAATGCCCAAATTTGGTTTCAATCAACACATCACGCTCTAGCGGTGAATATTTAAACTAGAAAATAGCTAGAGCATAGATATTTTCTTGGCAATTTGTGACCAATCAAAAAACAAATTGTAGACTACACATACCCATACATCTCACCGGACAATAAAGCAAAGGTAATCAGTCAAAATTCAAATTTACAACCTTGATGTATTTATCTATCGCTTCATTTCAGATGTTATTTAGATTACCGCAACATCTCAAGTGTAAAGAAAAAGGTAATCAAAATCACACTTGAATTGTTCAAAATCATCAAATATAGCTTCATGTTCTTTTGCTTTTTGGCTTTTACCTTTTCACTTTTTGAATGGTCGCATTACCTTGGAGGATTTGATGGTTTTTCTGTCATCTGGAGTTAGATTTGACCTGGAATTGATTCAAAAGTATGATACTCCTGCACCTAGATATACCAGTTACCCAACTGCGGCACAGTTAGCTGAAGGCTTTACCCAGACTGATTATCAAGCTGCGATCGCTGCTTCTAATCAAAGAAAATCACCTTTATCTTTATACTTCCATATTCCTTTTTGTCAAAGTGCTTGTTACTTTTGTGGTTGCAATACGGTTATTTCTAATAATACCAATATTGCCAAACCATACCTAGATAATTTAGCACGAGAAATCGAGCATACAGCATCTTTGATTGACCAAGATCGCAAAGTTCTGCAAATTCATTGGGGTGGTGGTACACCTAATTATTTAGACTGTGAACAAGTAGAATTTTTGTGGAAACAAATCACTCGCAACTTTAACCTCGATCCACAAGCTGAGGTTTCCATTGAGATTAATCCCCGCTACGTTGACGAAGATTACATTTTCTTTCTCAGAGAAATTGGGTTTAATCGTGTTAGTTTTGGTATCCAAGATTTTAATAGTAAAGTACAAGTAGCTGTCAACCGTATCCAACCGGAAGAGATGTTATTTAATGCCATGAGTTGGATTAAAGCGGCTCAATTTGACAGTGTAAATGTAGACTTAATTTATGGTTTACCTTATCAAACTTTACAGAGCTTTCGGGAGACGGTACAGAAAACAGTTGCATTAGATCCTGATCGCATTGTGGTGTTTAACTTTGCTTATGTACCTTGGTTAAAACCAGCACAAAAGCATATTCCTGTAGAAGCATTACCCCAACCCCAGGAAAAGTTAGAAATTTTGCAAATGACTATTGAAGAATTGACCAAAAGCCAATATCTATTTATTGGTATGGATCATTTTGCTAAACCTAACGACGAACTAGCAATAGCACAACGTAACCGCACCCTCCAACGGAACTTCCAAGGCTACACCACCCACGCCGGTACAGACTTATTTGGCTTTGGTGCTACCTCTATCAGTATGTTGCATGATGCTTACGTGCAGAATCATAAGCAGTTAAAAGAATATTATCAAGCAGTTGGTAGCGATACTTTACCAATTAGTAAAGGTGTAAAACTCACCGATGATGATATCTTAAGACGCGATGTGATTATGAGCATTATGTCTAATTTTCAACTGCATAAATCAGAAATCGCAGAGAAATATAATATTGACTTTGATCAGTATTTCGCTTTAGAACTCAAGTTATTAGAGCCATTAGTAGCGGATGGACTAGTGACTTTATTGCCTAACCATATCTACATCACTGATATTGGTAGGTTATTAGTGAGAAATGTGGCTGTTGTGTTTGATACTTACAATCAAACGCCAGAAAAACATTTTTCTCGCGCCATATAATACCCAACCTGCAACTATCAGCTTGTGTTCATAGAACATCTTGGTAATTGGTTGCTGGTAATTCTCTGTACTTAATTACCTCTGACCAATTACCGACTGTAGTCTCATAAGACTTAATTAAAAGGATTTGTTATTAATTCTGCTATATCTATCTTTTGGCTTCAAAACTTACTTCATCTGGGGGAAACGCTAACTAATTTAGCTTGTTAATCTGAGAAAAGATGAAATTTTTGAGGACATTATATGAATATTATTGCGTGGGTAATATTAGGACTATTGGCTGGTGCGATCGCTAAAGCAATTTATCCCGGACACCAAGGTGGCGGTATCCTAGCTACCATGATTTTAGGTATCATTGGTGCTTTCATTGGTGGTAGTTTATATAGTCTATTCTCTACGGGAACTTTACAATTGACGGCTACTGGTTTAAGTCTTCCAGGTCTTTTAATCGCTATCATTGGGGCAATGATTGCCATTTATATATGGGGACTTCTCAGCAGAAGTCGCAGTGCATAAAATAATTCCAAAATCAAAAAACGAAACTCAACACAAAAAATCAAGCATTCACCAATGTAATGCTTGATCATCCCAAATAGGGATATTTATTATTGTTTTGACATTCTCTAATCCAAAATCCAAAATCCAAAATTACGATAACTCTTTGCTCAGTTGAAAATATCTCTAGAGGCAATTCATGTTTTTCCACAAAAAAGAGTCTATTCATACAGTAAAAGTCGATGATGCTAATCCTCGATTTGCTCAGTTATTACTGGAACAATTTGGCGGAGCAACCGGAGAATTATCAGCCGCTTTGCAATATTGGGTGCAATCATTCCATGTTGAAAATCCTGGAATCCGGGATATGTTGCAAGACATTGCCATTGAGGAATTTGGACATTTAGAAATGGTTGGTAGACTCATTGAGGCTCATACAAAAAATGTGGATCAAACAGAGGCTTATAAAAGTACTCTCTTTGCGGTTAGAGGTATGGGGCCTCACTTTTTAGATAGTCAAGGTAATGCTTGGAGTGCAAATTACCTTAACGAAGGTGGAGATGTAGTCAGAGATTTGCGTGCGAATATTGCAGCTGAAGCTGGTGCGCGTCAAACTTACGAAGAGTTAATTAAGCTATGTCCCGACCAAGGTACAAAACAAACTCTAGTACACTTATTAACTAGAGAAGTTTCTCATACCCAGATGTTTATGAAAGCTCTAGATTCACTGGGTAAATTGACAGATCCACTATTTGGAAATATTCAGCCTGACGATACTGTAGATATTTACTACAATCTGTCTACCAATGGCAATGGACATGATGAGCGTGGCCCTTGGAACTCTGAACCAACATTTAAATATATTGCTAATCCTTTGGAAAAAAGGTAAAAGCCAAACACCAAAAGGTAAAAGATAGCTATTTTTTACCTTTTGACTTTTTTATTGTTCTCTATTCCCTATCTATTCCCTTAATTTGGGAGATAAATTTGTGATTGTAAATGCAACTCCAAAGGGATGGGAAATTATTTATCACCGCGCCCATGCGTTGTTAGCTGCCCAACTAGCAGGACAATGGCAACGTAAAAATTCTCCACTACGGATATATGAAACCCTAGCTGCTATTTCTCATCATGATGATTTAGAAAAAGAATGGCAGGAATATAATCTGAGTCCTGGGGGTGCGCCAATGGACTTTACCATGCACCAAACAACATCTGTGGAGAAACTGGCCGATTTGGTAAATACTGCCCGTTATCGAGGCAGGTGGGTGACTTTATTAATTTCTAAACACATCAGCCGTTTAAATGAACCAAAAAGGGGACAGTCTCCTGAAATAGATCAATTTTTGGATGAACAACTGCAAAACCAGCAGCGTTGGTCTGAGGAATTGGGGATTGAGAAAGATGAGGTAGAGGCGGCTTATGCTTTTATGCAGTGGTGCGTAGACGTGTATGCGGCTTGTCGTTAGACATCGCTTATCTCTGATATTATGTCAGCAGAAACTACCAGCCGATGAAAGATTTTTAGAAATTAGTTTGGGGCCTGATGGTCAACGCTATGACATTATGCAGCGTAGTGATCGTTTGCTGACTGTTCAACCTTGGCCTTTTGAAGATGATAAATTTACAGTCAATGTTGAAGCCTGTGATTTACATCAAGTCCAGTTTGAGAGTAATGCCCAACTCACGCAATCTTTGCAAACAGCCCCAATCAAAGTATTAGAGTGGACATTTGTGAAAACTTAAAAATTGTCAATAATTCTATTATCCCCAATAACTAAAAAGCGTCCGGGAGTGTTGCCGTGTTTCCACCCCAGACGCTTTTCAATTTCAACTTGCTCCTCACACAACTAAAAAATATCATTGATATTTTCTCAACTAACTCTAGTGTGTGACACTTTTTTAACTGTACAAAAAATACTAATTCGTAATTACTAACTATGCTCCGCTTCCCTACCCTCTGGGCGCAGCTATACCCCTAACATTAAAAAACGCCTGGGAGTGTGACCGTGTTTCCACCCCAAGCGTTTTTTAATTTCAACTTACTCCTCACACACAAATAAAAAATACCATCTGTCTGGGGACATGACAAGTATTTTATTTGACTCTTCACGGAAACTTCATATTAATCATTATCTTATTTTTACCCTACACCCCTACACCCTTACACCCCTACACCCCTACAACACCCCTACACCCCTACACCCTTACACCCCTACACCCCTGTATTCCTCGAAAGTCCCCTAATGCTCAAATTGTTCGTAAGCCGAAACAATACGCTGGACTAATGGATGACGGACGACATCTTTTTGAGTAAATTCAGAAAAGGCGATACCTTCAACGTGCTTTAAAATTTGCAAAGCTACTGTTAAACCAGATTGTTGATTCATCGGTAAATCAGTTTGTGTGGTGTCACCTGTAATGATCATGCGGGAACGGAAACCCAAACGAGTTAAAACCATTTTCATTTGAGCCGGGGTAGTGTTTTGTGCTTCATCAACAATCACAAAAGCATGATTTAAAGTCCGTCCGCGCATATAGGCTAGAGGCGCGACTTCAATGATTCCCCGTTCGATTAAGTTAGAGACTTTCTCTTGGTCGATAAATTCATAAATAGCATCGTAAAGGGGACGGAGATAGGGGTTAATTTTCTGTTGCAAGTCTCCGGGTAAAAATCCCAGGCGTTCGCCAGCTTCTACCGCCGGACGAGTTAAGATGAGTTTTTCTACTTGATTAGTTAGAAGTGCTTGTACGGCAATGACAACAGCCAAGTATGTTTTACCTGTACCAGCCGGGCCAGTGCAGAAGATAAGATCATGGTTGCGGATTTGTTCAATGTATTGGCGTTGTTTAAAAGTTTTAGCCCGGACTTCGTCCCCTCGGCGAGTTTTTGCTAAGATATCGCGCTGTAATTCTTTCAGTTCGCCTTGGCGGTGGGTATCTAGGGCTTGACGAGCTGTTAAAATATCGGCACTAGAAATATTGTTACCCTGAATCCAGATACTTTCTAGCGATCGCACTAATTTCGCCGCTAAGTCTTTTTGTGTATCTGTACCGGAAATATGTAGTTCTTGTCCACGCAATACTAAGTTCGCTCCTGTTTGCCGGGAGAGGATTTTCAGGTTTTCTTCTCTATCACCGACTAGAGCGATCGCACTGGGAATGTTAGGCAGCTGAATTATAACGGCATCTGCCATAGTTATTTTCTTATCGTGTGAGGGGCAATTGTGAGTATTTCTTTATTAATTGAGCCAGTAGAGATACAATTGCATCTCTACTTTCTTTGGGGTTTTTAGCACTTTGAGTTAGTAGCGTCCAACTTTACGTGCTGCTTCTGCCTTGCGTTTACGGCGCAAACTGGGTTTTTCATATCTTTCCCGACGTTTGGCTTCCGATAAAATGCCGGCTTTTTGAATTTTCTTTTTAAAACGTCTGATTGCTGAGTCAATCGACTCATTTTCACCCAAACGAACTTCAGCCACTCCCTGGTTTCACCTCCTGCCAGAGACTATTACAGTTATCAATTATCAATTATCAGTTATCAGCTATCAGACTGTTCACTGATTTAAGTCTACGGAGTGTTTTTCCGGGGACTATATATATTTTTGACACTCCGTCGCCGTAGAACGGCGAGGATTCTTAGGCTAATCACTGCCCTTTGAGGATTGCTCCCTACTGAGGTCTTACACGATTATGTCTAGTCCGAGCCTACTAGAATATCACTTGTTATCTAGTCGCCCTTTTAGTGGACTACTCCCCAAGCGTTTACCTATTTCAAGGTACGTTTGCGTATGCCCTACGCTACGTGGATTACTCCAAATGCTTTTAAATTTTCGACATCTGTTTAAATGCCTTCACTGTTTTACGAGTTATCGTGGCTCGTTGCCCCTAAAGTTTATGCCTGAAAGTGCTGCACTATTTCAGCAGAATTTTCACCATGACACAGGAATTTCACCTTGGCTTCCCAATTCTACCAAAAAGCCGTCCTAGAAGCGATGCACTGAGTGCCACACTGAGTGCCACACTGAGCCTGTCGAAGTCCCTGTCGAAGTGCTTGCCGAAGTGGACGGGGAACCTCAGACCCATTTTTCTGGTAACCTTTGGAGGAAATTGCCGAAAGATTGTGTCATCTTTTGACGTTTTCCATATTTTTTTGGAAGTTTCTGAGCGGAAACGATTCAACAAGGCAAATTTACTTTTCCTTTTTACCTCGGCCGCTCAGGCTTCTGATTTATTTTTAACTTAGCGGGAGCGCGGTTTGACAACAGGTCTTGATGAGTTATGCCGTTCTCGTGTTCGGGGATGAGGCGATCGCTCTTGCTGATCTTCGTCAAAAGACATACCTTCCCTCGTAGAATTGGTGTTACCGTAGATATCCAGGTAAACTGATTGTTGTGACAGTTGCGCCGCAGCAGCAATTACTGTCCGAATCGCCTGGATATTCCGTCCACCTCGGCCAAAGACTTTGCCTTTATCATTACTGTCAAAGGCGATGCGAATCCAAACTCGTTTGAGGGTTTGGGAAATTTCACAATCAACACTTAAAGACTCTGGAGATTCTAAAAATGGCTGCATCAAAAACTGTACTAGCCCAACGTAGTTAGGGCTAGCTGCTGCTGTGGAATTAGGATGCGGTTGTGGCACTGACCTGTTCAAAGACATTTGCTTTTTGTAATATCCGACGTACTGTGTCAGTAGGTTGTGCGCCTTGCTGTAGTCGCTTGACGATGCCGGGAACATCCAGACGTACCTCATCAGTTCTGGGGTTATAGAATCCCAGTTCTTCTAAAGGACGACCATCGCGGCGAGAGAGGCTATTCATAGCGACAATGCGGTAGCTCGCTTCCCGCTTTTTACCGTATCGCTTCAAGCGCAATTTGATCATGGTTGAAGAATCATTCTCCTGTTTATGGATAATTTGAGGAAGCATCTGTCTTTAATTCAGAACTTCCCACACTGAAATGCTAATTTTAGCACTTGCTCAGGGTTTACGGCTATGATTTCAAACAGGAAATTGGGCTAATCAATTCAAAATTCAAAATTCAAAATTCAAAATTAAATAACTTTGGGCATGGGGCATTGGGCATTGAACATGACTTACTGTCTACCCCAGTCCCCAGTCCCCAGTCCCCAGTCCCCAGTCCCCAATTTCACAAATTCCCAAAGCCTTTTTTCTTCTTATCTTTGGGTTTTTTCTTCTTCGTACCGCCGCCAGCGTTATAGCCGCGCCAACCTGGGGCTGCGGGACGGCCACCCATGCCGGCGTAGGCGTTACCGCCGCCACCGCCAAACATTCCTGGCATTCCTGGCATTCCTGGCATTCCGGGGAAACGACCTTGACCCATTTGTTGCATGAGCGATCGCATTTTTTGGAAATCAGCTACTAATTTACTTACGTCGGCTTCTTTATAACCTGAACCCTTAGCAATCCTTCGCCGACGACTGGGGGAACTAGCCAATAAATCGGGGTCGCGCCGTTCTTGGATGGTCATGGAGTTAATCATGGATTCACAGCGTTTTAGCTGGGTTTCGCCATGTTTTAGCTGATCATCAGAAAGTTTACCCATCCCTGGAATCATCTTGAGGATACCCCCCAATGACCCCATATTTTTTAACAGGCGTAGTTGTTTAACAAAATCGGTAAAGTCAAATTTCGCTGACAGGATTTTCTCCTGCATTTGTTCCGCGTCTGCTAGGTCGATTTCTTCCTGGGCTTTTTCTACCAAGGTGAGAACGTCACCCATGCCCAAAATCCGGGAAGCCATGCGGTCTGGGTAAAAGGGTTGTAGGGCTTCAACTTTTTCGCCTACACCCACAAATTTAATCGGCGCGCCGGAAATTTGCCGCACTGACAACGCCGCACCACCACGGCTATCACCATCCATTTTGGTGAGAATTGCCCCGGTAATCCCGATTTGCTCATGGAAGGTACGGGTAAGATTTGCTGCTTCTTGACCCGTCATGGAATCTACCACTAACAAAGTTTCGTGGGGTTCGACTGTGGCTTTGATGCGGGCTAATTCCGCCATCATGTCTTGGTCAATTTGCAGACGACCAGCAGTATCAATAATGACTGTATTTACCCCTTCTGCCTTGGCACGTTCCACACCTTGACGGGCAATTTCTACAGGATCAGCATCGCTTCCCATGTCAAACACTGGAACATCAATTTGTTTACCCAGGGTGATTAACTGGTCAATAGCGGCGGGACGATAAACGTCCGTAGCGACTAACAAACAACTACGCTCTAATTTGCGGAGGTGTAAAGCTAACTTAGCCGTGGCTGTGGTTTTACCAGTACCTTGTAAACCAGCCATCAAAACGATAGTCGGCTTTTGTTCAACTTCTGCGAGGGGGACATTTTCCTCACCCATCACCTGTACTAGTTCATCGTAAACAATCTTGATGAACTGCTGGTCAGGGCGCACACCGCTAATGACTTCGGCCCCTTGAGCTTTGGCTTCAACTTCGCTAATAAAATCTTTGACTACTTGGAGGTTAACATCTGCTTCTAGTAGGGCGCGGCGTACTTCCCGCAAAGCATCTTGAATATTAGATTCAGAAATTTTATCTTGTCCGCGTAGTTTCTTCCAGGCGGATTCTAAACGGTCTGCTAATGCGTCAAACATATCTTAGTTACAGTTATTGAGCCAATGGGGATGTCCGAATCACTGTTTGGTTGCGATTCAGAAGTGATGAATTTTGAATGTACTACTTACCAGCTTAGTAGTTTTTTCCCCGACTTGAGCAGATGGATGGCTAATTGAGAGATATGGTATATGTTGAGCGATCGCATATAGAGAGAGGTCTACCGAAACTTAGCAAAAGACCACATTGCTCAAACTAGGGGATACTGAGATTATAGTGAGTTGATAGATTACCTCATTCAATTTCTTTGGTAAATTTTATTACAATAAATACTAAATCTATATTTAAAGATTATTCAAGACGAGTATAATCGCCTAGGGAATTTCTGTGATATGAGGTCAACATGATTGCAGATGCAATTAAGCTAATAGAGTTTATATCAGGTCAATTTTCAAAAGCTCAAGATAAAAAAGACAAATTATTAGAACAATTTGTTGAGCCTGCTTATTCAAAATTCCAGGTAATTCATGAAGATTATCTCAAAGCTTGTCGTAGATACTGGGAATCAATCAGATATGATGAACCTCTGAATCTTGCAAAAGTTATTAATGAAATTGATCAAGATGTCAGATTTGCTCCTCACGAATCGAGAATAGAATTGTTAGCTTCTTTACAAGCCAACGATCCTGATTTTCAAGATTTTATTAATGGTATTAGAAATTATTTATTAGGCTCTCAAAGGGCTGTTAGGGGAACAATGGTTTACAATCCGCCTGTAAATAGAAGAGTAGCAGGACTTAAAACAAACTTATTGCAAGCACTTGAAAGACATTCTAACACCAAATGGCAACTATCACCAGAAGAAATTGCTGCTTTAAAGCGAGGCAAAATTGTGTTGCCCTATTATGTTAGTTTCACAATGGATTTAGAGCCTAACAACCCTTTACGTAATATTAGTGATGATCCTGATGAAGCGATGAAAAGTTTTGATGAGTACATTCGTTATCGCGCCTTAGCATATGTGGAATGTTTTATGGCAATTCTGCAAAGAGAGTATGCTGAAGTTAGTAATAGTTACTGGGCATTAAAACATAAGCTACAAGGTATTAAATAAAACTTAAATAGAAGTATTTCAGGTTGGGTAGGGTGCGTCAGGGCGATAGAACCTAACTATATTCAGAAATTATTCATACTGACGCACAGTACAGTTTGGATAATTAGTTATAATTCTGTGATCTGTGCAGAAAAAAACTCTTTCTTCCCCCTGCTCCCTTGCAGTGTTAATTATAAGTCTTTAACCGAACACAATATTACCTGTTGACCGTTCCCTGTTCCCTTATATATTAACCAAATCTTCTACAGCATTGGCTTGATTGGGTAAGGCAGCAGTTAAAACTTCACTACCATCATCTGTGACTAAAACATCATCCTCAATGCGGATACCTCGGACATCACTAAATTGTGATAAACGTTCCCAATTGACTATATTTTGATATTTTGTGCGGTTGTTGGTATCGTTTAAAATGGCTGGGACTTGATAAAAACCAGGTTCAATAGTGACTAACATTCCTGATTTTAAGGGACGATTTAAACGCAGGTAGCTTAAACCAAAGCGATCGCTTCTTTTCCTTTCTTGTTCATACCCTGCTAAATCTCCCAAGTCTTCCATGTCATGGACATCTAAACCGAGTAAATGCCCGATACCGTGGGGAAAAAACAAGGCGTGGGCATCGATATCTACTAAATCTTGGGTATTTCCCTGTAAAATGCCTAAATCTACTAAACCATCGGCGATCACAAAAGCCGCCAACAAATGAATATCTCGATATTCTACACCTGGTTTAATTTTGGCAATACAAGCATCATGAGCCGCTAGAACAAGATCATAAATATCCCGTTGCGTCGGGGAAAATTTACCAGACACAGGCCAAGTTCTGGTGATATCACTAGCCCAACCCATTGCCGTTTCTGCACCGACATCAGCTAATAGTAAATCTCCTGGTTGTAGGGGGTGGTGATAGGCTTCATTATGTAAAACTTCGCCGTGAACTGTGACAATGCTGTTGTAGGAGGTAGTCATATTGTGGGCGATGATTACCCCTTCCATTGCGGCGCGAACTTCTGCTTCGAGTTTGGCTTGGGGTGTGGCAGCCATACCGGCTTTGTGTGCTTCAACGCTGACAGCAGCAGCTTGGCGTAGTTCCATTAATGCCCCTGCATCGTGGGTGAGACGTAAAGTTGCGATCGCTTTTGCTAATTCTAAGTCTATTCCCTCTAAGTCGTAGACTGAAGATATTGGTCTTTGTAAAATTTGTGACTGGACTAAGTTAGTCCGATAATTCTGCACAAGAATTGAGGCTGCATCTTTACCTCGATGCTTTAACTCTGACATGGTTCTGGCGACATCAGCACCAATGGCGGCGGCGATTTCCTCCCGTTTGGGCATTTCTCCATGCCAAAGCGCGCTCCTGGGTTCGGGGTTATCCATGAACAATTCTAGCTTGCCACTTTCTAAACGAATTGCCGCATTCTGTAAAGGTAAACCAGCAAAATAGAGGAAATGACTACTCGCACGAAAGGGAAAGGCATTGGCAGGAAAGTTACGGGGCTGACTGTTACCTGACCAGAGAATTACCGGGAAGTCTATTAAACTGGCTAGTCGTTGTCGTCGTTGTCGTATAATCTCAGCTAGGGAACTAGAACTGTTGTGGATAACCATGAATATTCAGCAGCTTTAAGTAGAACAAGTTAAAAAAACAAACTGTCTTAAGTAATGTCAAAAAACTAAGATTGAGTTCGTAGTAATACCAATTCTCTATGAAGTTGCGCCAAATAAACGATGTAGAGACGTTGCGTGCAACGTCTCTACAGTACAGAATAAAGTACATCTTCATCAAGAAACACTATAAGGACTTTAATCCTTATTTGTTCGCGGAGCGTCCGTCTACGACACGCTACGCGAACGCAGAGAGAACTAAAGTTCTGACTACAAACCTTTAATTATTTACCCTGTTCTAGCTTGAAAAATGGGTGTAGGGGTGTAAGGGAAAGACTTTTTCATGTGTTCTGGTGTACCCAGTTCATGACGGCTACTTAGTTATTTTCATTTTTATCAGTATCATTTTCACTGTTTTGTTCTGTGTCACCCTGATCATTTTCTTCTTCATCCTGATCTTCATCAGTTTCTATGTCAGTTGGTGATGGATCAGACTGTATACTTGGTCGTTCTATTGTCGGTGAAGATGGTTGTTGGTTGAGAGTGCAACCGCATAAACCACACAGAATTAACCCTATAGAAATAGTACCAAAAATGTTTTTGAAGATTTTTACTTCTGAGTGGGGTGGTAGATGCAACATATTTTTCTGATGTTGTTTAGTTTCTGATTATATTTTTCCCTTCTTATGTTTAACCTGAACTGAAGTTTATTTTTTCTCCTTGTGTTCTAGCCCCCCTGTAGGTAAAACTTCAAATTCAAAATTACCAACGAGACGGTCATCAACATATACGTGTATTGTATGCTTACCTGGAGGATCACCGGGTGCGATCGTCCAAAAGTTTTGAATCACACCATCTTTAGTTAACTGTGTACGACGGGAAATAGCTTCAATCCCGTCTGGTGATAGGTTGAAATTTTCACCATTATCTGTAGCCCAGGTTTCTGGGGGTTTTGGTAAGCGGATGACTTCCCGCCATGTGACTTCACCCTGAACATTTTGCAATTGAATGCGCCAGCCGTATTTATTACCTGTTGCTAGCGGTACTTTAGTTGTAGGAGTGAAATTCAATCTCCCTTGAGAGTCAATTTTGGCAATGCCAAACTCAGCTTTGTGAACGTTAATCTGTTGAGCTTTGTTTGGCTGAGAAGGTGTTTTAGCATTGTTAGCAAGAACGGCGGGATGAATAACCCCAGACATTACTAAAGAACCAGTGAGTACAACTGTCGCAGCCCAAATTCTCATGAGCAAAATTTTTAGGTTAGTTACTGGTACTTATTCAACTACTTTTTGCCACATTCCGGTAGGGCTTTTATGGATTTTAATAATGGTATAATAATCAGCAAAACTTGTCAGTGTGATTGATGTAAATAACTGATACTTAAGTGCATAAATTTTATGTGCCAACAAATAAATTTTATGGTGGCGATCGCTACTATCTTTAGTTTAGGATTATTGTCATTAATCTCTTACTTTGCCTGGTCTTGGCCACTAGAATTAATTACTCATTTTCGCTACCAGTATTTGATTATATCATTACTAGTGAGTATTATTTTATTTATTCTTTGGAAATTTAGACATTTTCAGCACAAAATTCTATTTTTTATTGCCGTATTATTGATTGGAATTAATTTAGTTGATGTGTTACCTTGGTATTTATCCAATAGTCATCAAGTGACTGGAAATACAAATGAAATTCTCCGTGTTTTATCTTTCAATATCAATATTCAAAATGATCAATATAATGATATTATTAATTTAATAGAAGATAATCAACCTGATATAGCATTATTACTAGAAATTAATGCCAATTCCTTTGAAATAATTCAGCCTCAATTACAAGCAAATTTGCCCTATAGCTTCAGAAGCCCTGGTGGTGGTTTGGCTCTTTTTAGTCGGTTTCCTATTCAAGATGCTAGAGCAGATAATTTTAACAAACAAGCCAAGCATAATCTAGTAGCAACCTTAGAAATAGGACAACGCCAAATTACTTTTATTGGCACTCATCCACTCATACCTATCAAGCCAGTCACTTTTCACAGTCGCAATTTCCAATTAGCAGCAATCACAGAATATATTCAAGGATTAAATCAGCCGTTGATTGTAGCGGGAGATTTTAATTTAACGCCGTGGTCGCCTTATTATCGCAGGTTTGTGAATAAAACTAAATTGCATAACTCAAGATTAGGTTTTGGGATTTTGCCTAGCTGGCCAAGAACTGCAACACATATCAATTTACCTCATTGGTTGATACCATTAATGAATATTCCCATTGACCACTGTTTTGTAAGTAAACATTTTCAAGTGGCTGAAACTTACACTGGTGATCATGCTAATTATGACCATGCAGCTTTAATTACAGATTTGGTTTTACGGTAGAAATAACTAATACTAAATTGGGATAGTTAGTATTGTTTCGAGATTATGGAATAGGCTAAGAAACTAGGCTTTTAATCCAAAATCCAAAATCCAAAATCCAAAATTGCTATAACAGCTTCAAGTTATAGAAATTGTCAAAACTCAAAAACAGGGTTTTCTCAGATTTATGTAGTTAATTTAAAGATACTTCAGTGTAATTAACATCATGACTGTTCATAAGATTTCTGCTAGAACTGTACTTAACAAAAATCGGTCACTCATACAGCAGATTCGATGTTGATGAGGTACAGCACCTGATTGAAAAAAGTAATGAGTAATGAGTAATGAGTAATGAGTAAGAAATTTACTTATTACTCACTACTTATTACTTATGGTGTACCTCACTTACTTCAAAAGTGCTGTAATTGTAATGACAGGAAAATGAGGTAATTTAAATGAAATACTTTTATATAAGTTTAGTTGGTGTTGTGAGCGCGATCGCAGTTAGCCAAACTGCCTATGCTAACCCAGAAAATTCCCAGCAAATCATCAGCCAACATCATAAAGCTGCGGTTTTATTGACACAACCAGTCACGATTAATAGTCAGTGGAATAATCCCATTAACCAAACCAATCATCTTCAAAATACCGCCAGTTCTTTGGCAGTGGTACAAGAAACAGGATGCAAAAACTTCAATCCACTAGAATTTCTGGAAAATCCTGATGCTATTGTCAAAAAATGTCAGGAATCAGCAAATCAGCAAATTCCCCAACGCACTGAACCAGTTGATTATCTCAAAGTACCCCGCCTTGATTCTGGGTTGAGGTTAACGGTAACTAAATTTTAAAGATCAGGTAGACAAAATAAAAATAGGTTTCGCGCATTAAAAAGGGTATTTGGCTTTGCCAACTACGATAACGTGTAGTAGGTGTGGGAGATGGATAAGCATCCATGCCTAAATCTCGCGCCATCCATACAGCTCGTTTAAGATGCAAAGGATCACTCACAATGAGACACTTAGTTAATTGGTGATGAGATGCGATTTCCCCAGCATTTTTGAGGTTTTGGCGAGTTGTGCGCGACTGAGTTTCAGTGAGAATATTGGCTGCTTTTACCCCTTGCTGAGTCGCATAGTTTTTACCAACTATAGCTTCGGGGGGTTCATTCTTGTCTCCAACCCCACCAGTAAAAATAATCTGATTCACATCGCCATTTTTATATAAGTTAACGGCGTGGTTAATGCGTTCTCGAAACACTGGTGAAGGTTCTTCTCCCCAGACGGCTGCACCCAAGACAATTGCTGCATCTGCTTTGAGATTGTGGGTGTTACTTCCATACAAATAAATGCTGATGGCTGTAGATGCGATCGCCACTAGCAATGCAGACATTAAAGCCAGTAAAATCAAGACTAGCGATTTTTTCGACATTTTTGACCAGAAATGATGGGATGCAAGCCCCGTCCTTTGAGGACGGCTTTATGTTATCATAATTATTTGATACCAGTTATTCCAGTATCAAACGTGTTTATCTACGAATACAAAGTCAATCCAAAACCACAACAAATAACCGCCATTAATGAAGCAATTAGGACATCTCAATTTGTCCGAAATAAAGTGCTTCGTTATTGGATGGATAACCGTGGTGTTGGGAAGACAGAGATGTTCAGATACAACACCTTATTGAGGAAGGAATTTAAGTTTGTAGAAGATTTAAATTCCCATGCCTGTCAAACTGCTGTTGAGCGAGTAATGATCGCGGTTAACCGTTTTTACGACAACTGCAAGCGTTCGATTCCAGGCAAGAAAACGCCACTTGCTTCAAGCCGGGAAACCCGTCCAACGCAGTGGCTCGGCTATCCCAAGTTCAAGAAAAATACTCGCTCTGTTGAATATAAAGTTTCAGGATGGAAACTTTCAGACAACAGGAAGCATATTACTTTTACAGACAAAAAAGGAATAGGCACTCTCAAGCTGATAGGGACTAGAGACTTAAATTTTTATCAATTAGAGCAAATCAAGCGAGTCAGAATTGTACGCCGTGCCGATGGGTACTATGTGCAATTCTCAGTGCAATTAGACCCTAGAGATACGGTTGAGCCAATAACTCCCAGCCAAAAAGCAGTGGGTATTGATGTGGGCATCAAATATTTTTTGGCAGATAGCCAAGGCAATACTGAACCTAACCCACAGTTTTACCGCAGAGGAGAAAAGCAACTTAATCGGCTCAATCGCATGAAGTCTAAGAAGCGCAAAAAAAGCAATCCACAGTCTCGAAATTATCACAAAGCTAGAATGCGATATGCCCGTAAACATTTAAGGGTAAGTAGGCAGCGAGAAGAGTTTGTCAAGAGAGTGGCACTCCGTTTAATCAAGTCTAACGACTTAGTAGCCTATGAAGATTTAAATGTTAAAGGCATGGTTAAAAACCCGCAACTGGCAAAGTCGATAAGTGATGCAGGATGGTCAAGGTTTCGTCAATGGTTAGATTATTTTGGTTATAAGTACGGGAAGATAACTATTGCTGTCTCTCCCCATAACACAAGTCAAAATTGTTCTAACTGTGGTGAAAAAGTGCAGAAATCTCTATCAACTAGAACTCATATCTGCTCTCATTGTGGATATGTAGAAGATAGAGATATTAATGCAGCTATCAACATTTTGCAGAAGGGGCTAAGTACCGTAGGGCATACGGGATCTCATAAGCTTGGGGAGTTTGATCCTCTAGCTCCGTTGGAGCAATCCTGCGGGGAAAAGATTGAACCGTGAACCAAGAATCCTCGCCCTTATAGGGCGACGGAGTGTCAATTATTTAGCCTTCCACCAAATTCCAGAAGTATCCATCTGGAGCAACAAAGGAGAAACTTTTCTCCCTAAACTCATTTTCCACAATACTAGTAAATTTTGGCACAGAACTAGCCTTAACGCGATCGCAATATGTTTCAATTCCTCTCACCCGGTAGGTATAAAGTGACATTCCTAAACTACCAGGTTGTGCGGCTTCAAAGCGTGACTCTAAATTCATCCCATTGGGAAACCGAATCACATATAACCTGCCACTCCGTGCCGCCATCATGTCAGACTTAGAGGAACGGGGATCATCAAAGGTAGTGACAATAAACTTTTCTCCTGGTTGTAAATCAAAAATATCTCTCCCAGCTAGAGAAGATTCATAACTCGTTTCCACATCATCCCGCACACGCAACAAACTCAAAACTTCCTCGTAAAATTTTAGACTTTCCTTGCTGTCATCCTGCACAATAATGCCCATGTGGGTAAACTGGCTAGTTTGGAAAGGGCAGGCGTGATTAATTTGACCGTAATTAGGTATGCTATAGCCAAACCTTTGAAACAACACCTGTCGAGTCAATGGTTGCAATAATAACATTTCCCGCACCCCCACCACCGGATCGATAAAAGGACGGTTTTTCTGCTCTTTTTGGTAAATTACTTCCCAATAAGGGGGAGTATAGCGGATCGCCCGCCCTGCTGCTTTAGCTTCCTCAGCGTGATTGAGAATAGTTAAAATATCACCCGTTAAACTAGTAGCCCAACGATTCCCCTTAATTTTCATCGAAGCTAACCCCAACCCTGGATTTGTGGGATTTTGCCACACCATCAACCTAATCAAACCATGATCTGCATTTTGATGATACAGGCGAATTGAGCGCAAACCTGAATTTACGCCATATAATTGATAAGCTGCACTAGGGGATAGTTCGCCCATTTGGCCGATACGATAGCCAAACTGTTCCCAGTATTGAATGGCAAAAATTCCATCGGGAACACCAATACAAACCTCATAGATACCTTCAATTGCAGCCTGAGTCAAGTCGCTTCGCTCCAATTCAAAATTCAAAATTAAAAATTCAAAATTAAATACCCCACGGATAAATCCGGGGGCTTCAATTAATGTTGTTTACTTTAGCTAACCTGCGCGTTATGTAGCCTTTTTTACCCTAGTGAAGTACAAACGAAAAAATTAAACGCAGATGGACACAGATAAACGCGGATAAAGTTGTACCTCAGCAGACTAGGAAACGCTATATATATATTAAATCAGAAATGCGTTTTAAATCTTGTAGCACAGCATGAGCTGATTGATAGCGATCGCTAAAATTATAACGTACCATCTTATCTAAAATTTCTGCCAATTCGGCACTAACTTGCGCCCCTTCTCTCCACATGACATTACCTGTTTGATCATCTGGTTGCAGTTGTTGGGGTAATATTCCCGTTAAGGCTTGAATCCCCATCATCCCCACCGCATAAATATCGCTAGCTAACCGGGGATGACCTGCAAATTGTTCTGGTGGTGCATAGCCCCGTGTTCCAATAGCCACTGTTGCTAATTCTGTTTCCTCGCTGCTGGGTGGCTGCATTAATTTCACTGCACCAAAATCAATTAATACTAAGCGATTATCTATTTTAGACCTAATAATATTTGCAGGTTTAATATCTCGATGAATTACCCGATGCTGATGTACAAATGCTAAAACTTCTAAAACTTCTTTCAGCATGGCGATTACAAAAGCTTCACTCTTGATATTTTCTGTAGGTGGTAATTCCTGATTTAAAGTGTGACCAGGTACATATTCTTCTATTAAATAAAATTCTTCCTCAGCTTCAAAATAAGCAAACAATGTGGGAATTTGTGGATGTTTACCCAACACTTCTAAAATTTCTGCTTCAGTATTAAATAATCTGCGCGCCACTTGTAAAAACCTAGTATCCCGACGAGCTGGCATTAATTTCTTAACTACACAACTAGGATTTCCCGGTCTGTGAGTATCTTGGGCTAAATATGTCTGACCAAATCCCCCCGCCGCAATCACTGAGATAATTTGATAACGGCCACCTAATAATAATTCCCCAGTATTTTGTCCTGAGTGAACACTAGCTGCATCATTGTGATTGTGTAGGTCGTAAAGTGCTGTAGCGGCTGTAGTCGCTTGAGTATCTTGTAATAGGATATTTAACTGCTCAATTGCTTCTTGTTGTTGTTCCACTTGCAGCAATATTACCTGAGTTTGCTGCTGTGTTTTGTAGCTGGTGTAGCTCATGACACTCACACTACTCATCACTAAAGCTAAAGCTGGCGGAATCAGGGGAAGCCATCCAGCTTGCAGAAATAAACCCGCACATATCCCAATTAAACCAGCAAGGGTTGTGCCTCCCACTACTACCAATAAAAAAGGATGTCGGACTCTCCACCCCAAAACGCTCCCCACCAAAGACCAACCCCCAACCCAAATTAATTCTACCCAGTCAGGCCAATACCAAATTTGGGGTCGTCCATCCAAAACTGTACTGAGGATTTGGCTGGCTATTTGGGTGTGGATAAAGACAGCAGGTGTTCTAGTCGGTTGAGCAGATGCTGCCGTGTATGGTGTATACAACCCAGGGTGAATACTAGGGGCAGTTGTACCAATAATTACAAGTTTATCTTTAACCCAATTGGGGTTAACTTGATTATTGAGAACTTGACTAAGAGTGACAGTTTGAGCTAAGTGGTTGGGATGGCGATAATTCAAGAGAATTTGATAACCACGAGCATTGATATCTTGGTAACTACCGGAATGAGCCGAGAGAATGGGGAAAATGGTTTTACCGAGATAGAAATTATGTGGTTCAATGAAATCAACATGAATATCTGCTTGTTCGAGATAATTAATTGCGGCTAAAGCAGCAAATGAAAATTGTGTGGCACACTTTTGATCTGTTGGCTCAGAAAATAATAAAACACGGCGAATAATTTGATCTTCCTGGCTGTCAGGAATTAAATCGTTATAACCAACATTTTCTATAGGGAAATTGGGAGGGGCTGAAATTTCTGGCCTCCCCATACTACTGAACAAACAACTACCAATAATATTACGAGTACTTTCTAAATTCTCGCCTAAATTTTGCTGTTGCGGTCGGTAAAGATTGAGAGCAATGACACGGGGTTGATAAGATTCTAACTTCCCTAATAGTTTGTTAATAGTAGTATCTGAGAGCGGCCATTTTTCTAGGGCTAAATCTGCTTCAGTAATAGTTACTACTAGTATACGGGAGTCTGGTGGTTCTACAGGACGCGATCGCAACATCTGATCATAAGCTTTCAACTCCCAACCCTGCAACCATTTCAATTCCCGACTCACCCAGACTATAGCCGTCACCCCCAGAGTAGTCAGCAAAATAATTTGCCACCAGTGCTGATTAAAACTAGTGTCACGGTAACTTTTATCTTTGATAAACGCACTTTTGAGTCTGTTTAATATTCCACTAATCACGGCATTGGGAAATTAGCCTGAATTGGGGTAAGCTGTATTTAATTTAGCAGGGTAAGCTGTATTTAATTTAGCAAGTTATTAGTTAATTTATATCTTGCACCATTCTCAATAAGCCCTAAAAAGCCCTAAAAAACCGGGTTTCTGAACGAAAGATTAAGGTTTTAAGCTGAGGGATTTGCAAGAAACCCGGTTTTTAACCGAGGTGCAAGATGTGTGTTAAGCGACATCGCTGTTTCCTCCCCCCGCCCCCTGCCCCCTACCCTATCTCCTCCTGTTGAGCATCTACAACTTGATTCGCTGGTGTCAAAGGAACTGCGTCAGTAGATGGAGCAAAAACATCTACAGGAGACTGTTCACTGCCATCACTAAAATAAGAGCCAATAATCTTTTCATAGTTAGAAGCCACTGCTAAAAAAGCCCCACCCAATATATAGATAGGTAATGGCAGAGAAAATCCTTTTAACCAATCAAACAGTTCTGCTAAGGCAAATAATACCAAAAAGCAAGCCAACCAAACCCTCATATCTCCATCCCTTTTTTCAGTAACTATCAGGAATTAATATATAGTCAAATTTTTGATGTTCGCAGCGTGTAAGGATGTAATACCAATTCAAAATTCAAAATTAAGCAATCCATGTTGCACAAGGGTTTCTGGGTTTGCATCTGTTTCATCATGTTGGTGAATTGGTGTAAGAGAAGAAAAATTATTATATATTTTTTCTCTCCCCTACACCCCTACACCCCTACACCCCTCCACAAAACCTTAATTTCTCCCATGAACGTCTCCTAACAAGACTTCTTGGGGTGCGCCTGTGGCAGCAGGTAAGTTACCGGGGAGATGCAACTGTCGCCAGTAGGCTAACACCGCAAAGGCGATCGCTTCTTTAAAATTAGCATTTAAACCTACGTCATCAGTGGTTAAAACGGGTATTTCGCCCAATAATAATTGCAATCTTTGCTGCAAATAAAGATTACGACTACCACCCCCACATAAAAAGACGCGGTTAGGCATTGCTGGTAAAAATGTGCGGTAACTGTGAGCAATGGAAGCAGCCGTCAGTTCTGTCAATGTTGCCAGCATATCAGCCGGACTAAGTTGATATGGTGCAGCATCTTGGAAACATTGATGCAAGTAATCAACACCAAATAACTCCCGCCCTGTTGATTTAGGGGGGTGGAGATGAAAATATTCTTGAGTCAGCCATTGTTCCACTAAAGGATAGCAGGGATTACCACTAGCAGCCCATTTACCACCTTCATCGTAGGTTTTAGCACCGTCTGTTAATTGCTGCACTGCTAAATCTAGCAAACTATTACCAGGGCCAGTATCCCAACCCCGAATTTTATTTAACCAGTCATCACGACGGGGAGGAATATAAGCCACATTACCAATTCCGCCGACATTTTGAATACAACGCCCCTCTTGAGGATGACTGAGTAAAAAGGCATCAACTCTAGGCACAAGGGGCGCGCCGTGTCCACCAATAGCAATATCAGCTACCCGAAAATTGCTAACAGTTGTAATTCCCGTTAGGTTGGCGATTAAATCACCGCGTCCCAACTGTAAACTATAACCAAGAGACTGCTTTCCCTGTCTCTCACGTCTAGGCGGTCGATGATATACAGTTTGACCGTGAGAACCAATTAAACTAGCTGGCTGTTGGTTTGTTTGAATATTTTGGGCAGCTTGAGCAAAAACTGAAGCGATCGCATCATCTAATTCTGCTAATTCTGCCATTGATATGGCTGCACCAGCACACACTGCCAAAATTTTCTCTCTCAATTCCCCAGGATAGGGATAGGTTTCCCCCGCTACTAACTCAACCTGAAGATCCAAATCTGTACCGGAAATTTCTACTAAAGCTGCATCTATACCATCTACAGATGTGCCACTGATTAAACCAATTACGCGGGTAGTTTGTCCATTTTGGTGCATAAATAGAAGCTCTTAAATAAAGGACAAAATCAAAAAAGCAAACGATAGTCAACTGTAAAGTATCAAAATTCAACACAAAACAATAAACGATTCCAGTAGAACAGTATATGTGGGGTGTGTTAGTCCAGTAGGGTGTGTTAGGCGTAAGCCGTAACGCACCGCAACCTTTGGGAACTGCATTAGTAGACTACGAACTTTATCGCAATCAATTTACATTAGTTAACATAACGTCGTGTGCAACTTTTCTTTAAACCTAACCCCCAACCCCTTCCCTACAAGGGAAGGGGAGCAAGAATCAAAGCCTCTAACGCCACTCAGGGAGTCGGGAAACCCGCCCAACGCAGTAGCTCCTCCTTGTGAGGTTTGGAGAGTAGGGTGGTTTCATACAACTAGAGAAAAAAATAAACCTAGCTTTCAAAGCCTCTCCCCCCGTGGGGGAGAGGTTTGGAGAGGGGTCAAAATCTCGGCTAGAAAACGAAAAATCAAAACTTATAGATTTTTCTTTTTTCGTATGAAACCACCCTGTAGGGTAGGGGAGAGGTTTGGAGAGAGGGGTTTCCAGAATAAGTCGCACATCGCGTTGACATAGTTAGATTTATTCTTGATCCATAGCATCGTGCAGTAGTTTAGTTGATGCCATTGCCCCTGTCAAAAACACAGATAGATGATTTGAGGGATAGTTATGACTCCTGAGTAGTTTCCATATATCAATAGCTTGAGTTTTCATCTGTTCTTTAACTTGACGGCTAGCTAAAAAACAATACTTTAAGAATTAATCGTGATTTCATCAAAAGTTTACACTTTGTCCCCAGAATAAATATCTTTCGACATATTTGTTATGTAATCATGCCAATCATCCTCTAAAAAAAGATACAAAAAACTAAAAATATACGCATTTAATCTATTTTTCCAAATCTAGTAATTACATCCTAGTTTCTATAACAAATTAGTTACAGAATTTACTTATACACAACATCATCAGGGCAATTAAAAAATATGTTCCTTAAAAAACTTGCTTGTTTTGCTGCTGTTTCGGCATCCGCGATCGCTCCTTTTGCTTACGCTGGTTCTGCCCATGCTATTAGTTTTAAGATTACCACAGGTGTTGCTGGCCCCAATGGTGTAACAAATCAAGGTGCTTATTCTGACTTCTGGCAAGATCCTACTGTCACCACCATCGATTTTAACAATGGTGTAGCACCTACTACTGGTTTTGCCAAATACACATTTCAAAATAATAGTGGTAGCAGCAGTGTTCGTCCTGATAAATGGGCTCCAGCTGGTGCAGCAGGTGAAGTCAATGACTCTAAATATCTAGCGGTTTTCCAAGGCAACGCAGTTACTATTAATCTTGAGAAAACTCTCAATTATTTCGGTATTGATTGGGGTGCGATTAGCCCAGGTAACGTCTTCTCTTTCTACAAAGACAACACGCTTATTAAATCATTTACTACCGCAGATGTTAATCCTGTAGCACCTATTAGAGCTTCTCAACACGGAGGGGAAGGGAATGGTTATCTTCACTTTTACTCAGATGGTTTAGCAGATAACTTCAACAAGATTGTGATCACCCAAACAGGTGGCGGTGGATTTGAAAGTGATAATCACTCTTTCAATGCAGGAACTGGTAGATTTACAGGCTTTGATCCTCAAGAAGTACCTGAACCTGGTATTACTTTGGGAATGCTAGCTGTGGGTGGTATTTTCCTCCGCCAACGCCGTCAACAAAAGTTACAAAACGCTAAATAATCTCATCACCTTCATCTGAAATTGATGAGATTAAACCAGACTTTGATCGAGAGATTAGTAAATTAAAATAGTTTTTATCTCTCCATGATACTGTTTAAGTATCTGGAGATAATTTTTATTCAACCGCAGATGATTTTGATTTTTTTTCACTAGCAATGATGTGTAAATCAATATTTTTGAGTAAACGCATTAACTTTTGAGTTAAAGATCCTTTGAGGAGGATTTGCCAACGCGATCGCTGGCTTTCACCGATGACGATTTGAGTGATACGATACTTCTCGGCTACTTCGGCGATCGCTTGAGCTATATTATTACTACTCACGCGGATAAAAGTACCTGTAAATTCTCTACACAAATTTTCACAGGTATCTATATGTAAGCTTTCCTGTTTGGTAAGAAAGCGGTCAGGATCTGCTACAAATAAAACATATAAAGGGGCATTCATGTAACCTGCGAGTCTAGCACCCCGACGTAATAATTGTACTGAGTTGGGATAAGTAGAGACACACACCAAAACTCGCTCATGAATATTACAGGATTGTCCATTGGGGGTAATAGCGATCGCATCTTCTTCTACGTTGTCGGCAACTTCTCTTAAAGCCAACTCCCGCAAGGCGATTAAATTCCGCCGTTGAAAAAAGTGATCTAGGGCTGTCTGAATTTTAGCTGATTCATAAATTTTGCCTTCTAACAACCGTTCTTGTAAGGTTTCTGGCGTAACATCTACAACTACTATCTCATCCGCATTTTCCAAAATGCGATCGGGTACGCGTTCTCTAACGACTACCCCAGTAATTCGTGCTACTACATCATTCAGGCTTTCCAAATGTTGGACATTCATAGTGGAGTAGACATCAATACCTGCCGCTAAGATGATTTCTACATCTTCGTAGCGTTTGGCGCGTGGAGAACCAGGAACATTGGTATGGGCGAGTTCATCGATTAATGCTAGTTGAGGCGATCGGTGTAAAATGGCATCGGTATCCATTTCTGTGAGTGTCAAATCTCCCCGGACAATTTGCTGACGGGGTATAATTTCTAGCCCCTGGGCTTTATCTGCTGTCTCTTTGCGTCCGTGGGTTTCTAAAAGGCCGATGACAACATCAATACCTTCTTCCTTGAGTGCTTCCGCTTCTTCTAACATTCGGTAGGTTTTACCCACTCCAGGGGCCATACCAATAAAAATTTTGTGTTTTCCCTTGCGTGCTGCATACATAAATCAATTCAAAATTCTGGCAATAAAAATGTAAAGTCCTCAAAACTAGAAAGTTCTGAGGATTGCATTTAGAAGTTTTCTATTAGCTTCTGATAGAATTATCCTAATACATGGCGTTTACGAAGTTTACCAGTGGCGAAACCCAAACCAATGGCAGCTAAACCCAAAATGGTAGTAGGTTCTGGTACTGATTCAGAAGAATATTGCGAGCGTACCATGCGGAAGGCGATTGTTTGACCTCCGATGAATTTATCTTTTTCGTAACCAACCTCAATCAACTGTTGGAGATTCAACATTTCAATTCCTGCTAACCATGTCCCCGACTGAATTACATTAGAAGCTTGCTTATCAAAGTAGGACAAAGCTTGATCATTGGATAATTCGCCAAATAGGGTGTTTTGATAGTTGTTCGCTAACTCATCATAAGGCGCACGGATCTGAGCGATCGTATTTTTAGCGTCTTGCTTAAACTGCTCGTGAGCATTTTGAATTTCGGTCGCTTTACCTTGTACTTCCTCCTTAAAGAGATTGTAGGCGTTTGTAGTGTCACTGACCGTTTG